>DBXJ01000014.1 GCA_002309475.1 Bacteroidales bacterium UBA1215 | reverse complement strand
TTCTAATATTTTTGCAAAGATACAATCTTTTTGTTGAAAATAGAAAATAAAAACGGACAAAAAGACATATTTTTCTACCTTAAGCAACAAAAAGGAGGAAAAAAGTATCGTTATAAAAAAGGTAGCATTTTTTTTGAGAAATATTTATTATTAATTAAGGACATCTCTAAAAATAGATAAAATTTTATAAATCAAAAAAAAAGTACTATCTTTGCAGCATGAAAAATAGTAGCAACATGGTTCAATGGCAAAACTTGCCCAAATACTCCTTCAACGCCAAAGAATTGGATGAGGAGACAGGAATGTACTACTTTGAGGCTCGTTACTATAGGGCACCTACTTTCACCAGCAGAGACCCGCTATTTGAGAAGTACCCAAGCATATCTCCTTACGCTTATTGTGCAAATAATCCTGTGAAGTATGTTGATCCGGATGGAAGGGATTGGTATGAAACAGAAAATAGTGAAACCAAACAAAAAGAAATCAAATGGACGGATTATAAGAGTCAATCTGATATGGATGCTGCTGGTGTAAAAGGTACATATTTGGGTGAAGCTTTTGTTCATTTTGAAGGAAGTAAAGAAGAAAAAGTTGGAGAGGATGGAACATTAACTGGCAAGGGGGCTGTCGCAGCAAAAGTAACCATCTATGGTATTAGAAATAAAGATGATATTAAAACGTATAACGGTATGACCACACCAAAAAGTGGCGATTATTCAACATTAAACGAAGGAGATTACCATGCAGAATATCAAGATATGGCGACTTCTGTTTATGGTGAAAAAGGAGCCAAGGCAAAAGGAATCGCAACAGCATTAACATATCGTATTAGTTCTTTGAACGGAACTCCTCTTAAAGGTACTAAAAAAGGGGAAAATGTGACGATGATAGATGTGTTCTTGCACAGAACTGATTGGAATGGGAAAGCTTCAAACTCATCAAAAGGCTGCCCTATTATCGATGGACGCAGTTGGAGAGATGTGGAAAAACAATTGGGACATTCTTCAAATATCCATATTAGAATAACAAGATAAATTTTAATAAACATGAATAATAGACTCTTTTTACTTGCATTTTTATTGTCGACACAATTATTAGTGATAGGACAAATTGATGCCTTTACTCATCCATTTGAGGATACATCTACAACGATTTCTTTATACTCAAGTCCAAATGTCTATTTAAAAGAGCTTTCATCAGATAATGAAGCAGGTTGGATGGTGAAAATAAAGGATAAGAAAGACGCTTTTTTTTGCATAGATATTATAGATCTGAAGTTGTATGATGTCTGGATTCATCGTGGCGAATTAGGTTCAATAATTCAAAACTATGAAAAAAAAATCATACCCTACTATTCATCATCAAATCAAATAATAGGTTATATCAATGGTAGTCATATTGTTCGTATTTTTGATTATGACGATGAAAAAGTTTTTATTCAGCTATTTATCGATACAATATCATCACCAATTTATGGGTGGATAGATAAAATTTATTTATGTGGTGATCCATACACAACATGTAATTAAGGACATCTCTAAAAATAGATAAAAATTTATCAATCAAACAATAAGGTTTTATTTTCTTCGTTATATAACCGTAATTCTCAAAAGGAGCCATGCAAAAAAGATACAAAAGCCTAACCGCCCCCTATCACCAAACCGGAGACGAGCAAATAAGCCTGTCTTACGGCATTAACGGCAGTTTAAGAAAAAAGGAAGTAACGCAACCGCAGCAAAACACGGAGTATTACCTCTTTAACTCCCAAGGCAACCTCAAAGCCTATAGCGATGATATAATGGATTTTGCCTATTATGGTTATAATGCGGCGAATACAAGAACTTATAAAATAAAAAAACTCTAAAGTTATCTTGAACCAAAATTTTTTATCTCATTTCACGATTTCCAAGTGGAATGTTTTAAGTTTTCTATAAACAGACAATAAAAAAAGCGGTCTATGACCGCTTTTTTGAGTATTAATATAACCTTATTCTGCTACAACATTGATTTTAAATTCTGCTTTCACTTCTTTGTGAAGAGGAACGTGAACAATAAATTCACCTAATTCTTTTACAGCAGAAGGCAAAATAATTTTTTTTCTGTCCAATTCGATATTGTGTTGTGCTTTCAAAGCTTCAGCCACATGAATATTGGTAACAGAACCGTAAATACTTCCGTCAGCATTGGCTTTTACTTTAATTTCAACCAATTTGTCTTGTAATTGGGCAGCCATATTTTCTGCATTAGTTTTTATCTGAGCTAATTTATTGGCTTTTTGTTTTAAATTTTCAGCCAACATTTTGCGATTAGCTTCAGTTGCAGGAACGGCTAAACGTTGTGGAAATAAATAGTTGCGAGCGTAACCATTTTTTACACTGACAATATCGTTTTCAAAACCTAAGTTAACTACGTCTTCTTTTAATATGATATCCATAACATTCCCTCCTATTTACTTTCTTTTAAATTATCGGCTACGTATGGCATGATAGCAATGTGACGAGCACGTTTGATAGCCTGAGCCACTTTCTTTTGATATTTCAAAGATGTACCGGTAAGACGGCGAGGTAAAATTTTACCTTGGTCGTTAACGAATCTCAATAAGTATTGAGCATCTTTATAATCGATGTATTTGATGCCTGCTTTTTTAAAACGGCAGTATTTTTTCTTTTTAATGTCAACCGCAATGGGGGTTAAATATCTAATATCTGAACTTGTCTGTGCCATAATCTTATTCTTGTTCGTTGTTTTTGTTTAAGTTACCTTCACGGCGTCTTTTGTTGTATTCAATAGCGTCTTTGTCTAAAATTACAGTTAAATAACGCATAATTCTTTCATCACGTTTGAGTTGAATTTCAAATTCTTTTACAAAACTTGGTTCTGCAGTAAATTCAAACAAGTGATAAAAACCTGATGATTTTTTCTTAATAGGGTAGGCTAACTTTCTCATACCCCAGTTCTCTTGATGAACAATTTCCCCTTTGTTATCAACAATAATCTTTTCAAATTTTTGCACCGTTTCCTTCATCTGATCATCAGACAAAACGGGAGTCATAATGAAAACGGCTTCGTATTGTTTTACCATAATTCTATTGATAATGTTTTAGTTAAAAATTTATTTTTGTAAAAATTCAGAACTGCAAAATTACAACTTTTTTTCTTACGAATGTTCATTTTGATGAAAAAAATTTTTGTGAGTCAAAAATTTCATTTACAGACTTATAAACAAATTGCCGTTGATAGAAAAATGCGATAGGAGATAGTTAATAAAAATAAAAGCAATACTTTTGTGGCAGGAATTTTGTATATTTTGAGGTACCTATGCGTCAAAAGAATTGGTTGACAAAAATAAGCAAAGTCATATTGTGCAGCCTCACCGTATTGTTGGCGGTGCTGGTGATATGTTTGTTGTTGTTGACCATTCCCAAGGTGCAGACTTTTGTGGCACATCAGGCAACGGCTTTCCTGTCCCAAAAAATGGGAATGGAATTGTACATCGGCAAATTACATGTGGATTTTGATTTGAATATTGTTGCAGATGACGTAAGAATTTACGATCAAAAAAACAACAATTTGATTTCCGCCAAGCATCTGCGGTCGGATTTTCCGAAATTTAAATCTCGTTATCTGGAATTGAATAATGTTTATGTGGATAGTGCAGATGTAACTTTCCGTACTTATGAGGGTGAAGATGAGATGAATTTAAAATATTTCATCAAGTTTTTCAAGCGGGATAAGCCCAAACCCAAGCAGAAAATGCTAATCAATTTCAACAATTTGATTCTGAAAAACAGCCGCTTCCAACTGCGAAACGACAACAAGGCGGGGCAAGATGAAGAAGGTGTATGGAATTATTCCAATATGATAATCAGCAATATCAATTGTAAAATGCACAATATGTCAATATTAGGAGATAGCTTGCATTTGGGCATCGACCAGTTGAATTGTGAGGAGCGTTCCGGATTCGCCTTAACGGATTATACGGGGGATATTGAAATATTCCGCAACGGACTGTATTGCAATCATACTCATTTCACCACCCGGGAGGGTAGTGATGTGGATGTGGATTTCGGAATGGATTTTGAAAGATTCAAGTCTTTTAGAAATTTCAACGACTCTGTCTTTTTTAATTCCATTTTAAGAAGCAGCTATTTGAATACTAAAGATTTAACCTATTTCGTCAAGTCTTTCAAAGGTATGAACGATATGGTGAAAGTGGAGGCGACTGTCAAAGGACCGCTTTCGGATATGAAGGTAAGAAATGTGCAGTTGCAATTGTCTAAGAATACTTATTTTTGTGGCAAAGTGGATATGTTGGGTTTGCCGGCGATAGAAGAAACCATATTGGACATAGAAGTTGACAAGATGCGGGTGTCGATGCCGGATTTGTTGACATTTCAGCTGCCGAAAAACAAGCATATCAAACTCCCGAAGCAATTGCAATCGGTGGAATGGGCATCGGTGCAAGGAAGTTTTTTAGGTTTGTATGACAATTTCTATGCCGATGCCACCTTGCAGAGCAATATCGGAGATGTAACAGCCCACATGATGTTCAATAACCATAAAAAACCATTAATGTATGACGGAGAAGCCAAATTAAATCAATTTGATTTAGGAAAAATATTGGCGAATAATACTTTGGGTAAAGTTACCGGTACGGCAGCTTTGAAAGGAAAAGGCGTAAAAATAAATGAAATCAATACAACTTTTAATGCTCAAATTCAAAATGTAGAATTTAACGGAGTGAATATTAGCGAAATATATGCTAACGGAATTTTAGCAGAGCAAGCCTTTAACGGAAGTATCACTTGTCTGGATAGCAATTTTGACATAGAATTCAATGGAGATATTGACTTTAACAAAGAATTGCCGCTTTATAATTTTGAAACAAACATACACCATATCAATTTAAGTAATTTGAAATTGTATCAAGTAGATTCCAACGTGTCGATATCTGCTAAAGTAAAGGCAGATGTGCAAGGCAAAACCCTGGACGAAATGTTTGGAGAGGTGATATTAGACGATATCGTATATTCGCAAGGCGGAGTGGATTATCCTGTTAAGAAAACCACTTTGCATGTGGAACAAGAGGCTGACAATAAACATATTCTATTGAATGCAGGTGGTTTGACAGTAACGGCAGAAGGTAGTTTCCAATATAAAAATATTGTTCCGGCCTTTCAAAATCAGTTGCATCAATATCTGCCGTCGCTCATTCCGGCAAATGCTGCCGAAAAACCGGAAGATTATGTATATCAAGTGGCATCATTAAATGTTGATTTGCAGGAGGAGATACCATTATTGAAATTATTTGTTCCTGATTATATTTTGGAAAACAAAACCAAACTCAATGCTTATCTGGACGAGAGTAAAAATGAACTGATGTTGGAGGCAAGCATTGATACTTTGGCATTGAAAAATCAAATGCTGACAGATATTCACTTAACAATGGAATCTACCGAAGATAGTTGTCTGGAAGCACATGGAAATATAGGAGGATATCAGCTGAAGCGTAATGATACCCTCAATGATGTCAATAATATCGATTTGGAAGCTAAAATCAAAAACAATGATATTTCTTTCTTGTTGAATTTGCAAGGTAATGACAACAATCAATTG
Source organism: Bacteroidales bacterium UBA1215 (assembly GCA_002309475.1). Taxonomy (GTDB): domain Bacteria; phylum Bacteroidota; class Bacteroidia; order Bacteroidales; family WCHB1-69; genus UBA1205. The sequence continues at coordinate 13,132 of DBXJ01000014.1, read as the reverse complement.
GAGAATATATTGTTGGAAGGTGTTGTAGGTTTTGCTTCAGCAAAAAATGTGGCTATAACATTGAATAATGGTTCTGTTGTGTGGGATAGTCAGGTGTTTTTGCTTGACACATTCAACAGGGTGACCATTACACCGGAGAACATTCATGTGGATAATTTCGGTATGACATCGGCTCCAAACAAATCTTTGTCAATTTATAGTCGTGTTAATGAACGTGCAGAAGACGTTATCATGTTTGATTTCAACAATATAGAATTGGGTATTGCTAATTTTATATTAAATAGATACAATGTATCGTTGGAAGGAAATGCAACAGGGAAAGGAGGCATTGTCAATATTAAAGATAAGAGTCATTTTGCTGTCGGCTCCGATTTTTATGTGGACAATTTTGAATTCAATAATGCTCCGATGGGATATGTTTCTGCCAGAACAGTATGGGTAAACGAGCATAAAAAATTGTATATCAAAACAGACATATATGCCGATACGATAAGTGAGGATCAAAAATTGACAACCATAGAAGGCTATTTCGATCCTATTAAAAGGTATATTGACTTAGGAGGAAGTATTAAGCAGTTCAATATTGCCACCTTGCATCCTTATTTAAAGTCGTTTTGTAATCGTTTGGAAGGAGAAGGAACGGGAACTTTGTCGTTCAAAGGACCTATTTCCGATCCTAAATTGGTGGGCGAAATGGTTATAGAAAACGGCGTCTTTGGGGTAGATTATCTCAAAACGGAATATTTTATCAAGAAGAGCAAAATGAGTTTTGTAGATACAGGTTTTATTTTCAATAATTTCATGGCACAAGATGCATACGGCAATCCTGTTGTGATTAGCGGAACTATCAGTCATCAAAAATTGAAAAATTGGGGTTTGGATTTATGGATGAAAGTTTTCAATGCCATGGCCATGAACACAACTGCCAAAGATAATAATTTATTCTATGGAAAAGCCTTCGCAACAGGCGATGTTACCATGAAAGGACAAGCCGGCAGAATGATACAAATCAATGCCGATGTTTATACAAATCCCAAGACCGATATCACACTTATGTTAGATTGGTCAACTACTGCCAGTGAAAGCAATTTTATTTCTTTTGTTTCGTCAGACAAATTAGAGGCAAATGCCGTAGTGCCCAATAAAAAATCTACCACAATGGGTTTAAATTTGAAAATACGTGCTACTCCGGATGCCATAGTGAGAGTGTATTTAGACCCGTCCATTGGCGGTAATATTATTGGCAGAGGCAATGGTGCGGTAGAATTGAATTTGGATAGAAACAACGATTTTACCATTTATGGCACCTATACTTTGACAGAGGGCTCGTTTAATTTGAGTTATGGCGACTTCTTAACGCGAAGTTTCAAGTTGCAAAGCGGTAGCACTTTGTCATGGTCAGGCAATCCGATAGGTGTAATGAATGTCAATGCCATTCAGTCAACAAAAGTGTCTATTAATAATTTGGTCAGTGGTGCGGAGGAAGGTAAATCTTATCGACCGGTATCTGTCAATAATATTTTGACCATGAGAGGCAGTCTGGTGAAACCTGATTTTACTTTCTCGTTCGATTTGCCGGATGCAGACGAAGATATCAAAAGCATTGTCTATAATAGTATTGACACTTCCGACAGGGAGGAAATGGTCAAACAGATGATATCAGTATTGTTTGTGGGCATGTTTGAAGCATCCAATTCGTCCGCTTCGGGAACGATTAATAGTGGTTTGGGATACTCTATCAGTGAATTGGTATCTTATCAAATCAATCGTTTGGTATCGTCTGTTTCTGAAAATTTAGATGTAAGGGTGGCATATAGAAACAACGAAGAATTTGAAGAAAGTGAATATAGTGTCGATTTAGGCGGTAGCTTTTTGAATGATAGATTGATAGTGCATACATCTTTCGGTATTTTAGATCAGGCACATATCTCCAGTGAAGATCGTTTTTTGGGAGATATTACATTGGAATATAAGTTAACAAAAGATGGTGCCTGGCGATTGAAGGCTTTCAATACCACCAATCAGCAAAACAAATTGGAATATACATCTAAATATTCGCAAGGAATCGGCGTATCGTTTTCAAAAGACTTCAATACGCTAAAAGATTTGTTCAAGCGAAGAAAGAAAGTCGCGAAAGAGCAAGATACAAGTGTTGTAGTTCCCTCTGAATCTGTTGAATAGAATGCTGTTTAGGCAAATAATATTTTGTCAATCACTTTAGGAAAATATTCTTTTTCCAAAAGGTGAATTTTAGCGGCAACATCGTCAGCTGTGTCGGTTGGCAGCACCGGACAAGTGGTTTGAAAGATAGTGTCACCCTCGTCGTAATGTTCGTTTACATAGTGAATTGTTATGCCGGTTTGTTGTTCTTTGGCGGCAACAACAGCTTCGTGAACATGGTGTCCGTACATGCCTTTTCCGCCAAATTTCGGTAATAAAGCCGGATGTATATTGATAATTTTTTGAGGATAGGCAGCAATTAATGATGCGGGAACCAACCACAAAAAGCCCGCTAAAACGATCAAATCGGGGTGAATTTGATTGATTTTTTCTAATACCATGTCACTTTCATAAAATGATTGTTTATTGATAATCATTGAAGGAATGTGCAGATTTTTTGCCCGTTCCAAAACATAGGCATCGGCATTGTTACAAAAAAGATATGAAATTTCAACTTGTTGGTTGTTAGCGAAATATTCTGTAATTTGTTGCACATTAGTTCCGTTTCCGGAAGCGAAAAAAACAATTCTTTTCATGTTGTCAATTTTTTGCAAAGGTAGTAAAAAAACAAATTTGTAGCCGCAAAACTTTATTTTGAATTTATCTTCAAAGTTCTTAGATAAGTTTTTTGTTCGTCAGTAATGCGAAAACTTTCAATGGCTTTTTGAATGGATTTGTTGTGTGTCCATGTATCTAAACAAACTTGTTGTAAATAGGGGATTGTAGCGGAATATTGTTTTGCCAAAGCAGTGGCCATATACCATGCCTGCATCATTTTTACATAATATTCATCATGACGAATGGCTACTACTTTTTCAATAAGCTTTTTGTCAAAATGTTCGTCTAAATAGAAATTCATCAGCATTTTTATGCCAAAGCGAATAGTAAAAGCTTGTTTGCTTTTCAACCATTTGTCAATATGTGGCAAAAGTTCCTGTGTATGACGTTTGAAAATTTTTGGAGTAAGCGTGTCGCAAGTGCTCCAGTTGTCAATATATGGAAGTAGCCGGTTGATTTCAAAAATGGTTTTTTCATAGTCTTTTTCTTGGTTTAAAATGATGTTGTGGAGCAGATATTCTTCCAAATATTGATGTGGAAGTTTGGCGATAAAATCATTCGCCAAATTATCCTTGATAAGTTCTTTTGCGTATGCTCTCAAAAGCGGAATTCTAACTCCGATGATGGTGTCGGAGGAGATGTTAGGAATAATTGGAGATGTAAATTGCCGATATTTGGCATCTTGTAGTGTAAAAAGATGTTTTTGTATAGGTGTTAACTGTTTCATGTTCGGGATGTTTTGCTGTCAATTGTTAAATAAAAACGTGAAAAGCAGTTTTTTTATTTTGTGGAAAGAAATATAATTTTGTGATAGTAGGTGGATTATTTTGCTAAATAATTTCACAAAAAGTGTTATCTTTGCGTTCGCTAAATAGAAGAAAAATGAAGGTATCTGCAATTTTTGTGGTAGCAATTATGTTTGTGTCGGCAAGTTTTGCCCAAACAAATAGTTTTCAATCGCTTAGTAATGAAGATTTTGCAAAAGTATTGTTAAAAAAGCATATTCAGTTGGTGGATGTTCGTACGCCTGCGGAGTTTGCCGAAGGTCATCTTGAAAATGCCATTAATATAGATGTCAACAATCCTGATTTTGTGAACAATATAGTTTGTTTGAACAAGAAATATGCGGTGGCAGTATATTGTCGGTCGGGAAAACGTAGCAAAAAGGCTGCTCAAATATTGGTTGACAAGGGCTATAAAGTGTACGAATTGAATCGAGGATTGCTGCATTGGAATGAAAAACAAGCGGTTCATTAGTAAAAAGAAAATCATGTACAATAAAAAAGCTTGCTTTTACGTTTAAATATTTTGATTATGAGCAAAAAGGTAGTAGTTTTTCTTTTATTGTTGGTAGTTGGTTGTTACACAGTTAGCAGCCAGACCAAAATAGCATTAGGTGCATGGCAGACACATTTCAACTACAATGCCGGCAAAGATGTGGCATTGTTGGATAATATGCTGTTTTATGCTTCTGAAAAATCTATTTTGATGATAGATATAAAAGAAAATGCTATTCAATATCTGGACAAAGTACATGGAATGAGTGATATCGGAATAAATTGTATCAATGTGTCCTCCGGCGAGCAAACTTTGGTGGTGGCATACGAAAATTCCAATATAGACTTATATAAAAAAGGTTTAATTACCAATATTCCGGATATCTTAAACAAGCAACTTTCCGGAGATAAAACTATCAACAAAATTCTTTGTAGAGGCCGTTATGCATATTTGGCATGTGGCTTTGGAATTGTTTGTCTTGATTTGCAGAAAGCCATTATCAAAGATACTTGGTTTTTTCAAGTAGGCAGTCGTTTGTTGAATGTATTGGATATAGCCATTCAAAATGACAGCGTTTACGCTGTTACAAGTGAGAATGTTTATGTTAACAATTTAAATAACAATGCTATAAATGATTTCACAACTTGGCAGGTAGAGCAGGTTTCCAATGATTCCGGTAGCTTTGTCAATATCAGTATGTGCAATCAAGTATTGCTGTGTATGCAACACAATTCACAAAATTTATCTTCTATCTATGTAAAAAAAGATGGGGCATGGCAGTCGGAAAGCCGGTTTAAACCATTGTTGTACAACAAAATGGAAGAAAAATCAGGGAAACTGTTTCTTTATGCCGATACTTTGGTGGAGGTGTGGCTGGTGGATGATAGCCAGACTTTGGAACAATATATCAATATTCCTTGTAAAGAACCAAATTCTGCCGTTTGTACACCGGAAGCAGAAGTGTATATTGCTTTGGAACAACATGGATTAGTCAAACATTTGTGGGGGGAGGATACTAAAATAGATATTGCATCTCCATCTTACGATGTGGCATGGAAAATGGATTGGTGTCAAGGCAAGCTGGCACTTGTGCATGGAGGTCACAACGATTGGGTGCCGATATGGAGAAACGGAAAGTCTTCGGTGTTGCAAAAAGATCGTTGGGAGGACCTTTCTCCCTATGCTTGGAATTATGATCAGGCGTCAGATTTGGTGGATATAAAAATTGCTCCGTATGATACGTCACAATTGTTTGCCGCCTCGTTGGTAAGAGGGTTGGTACATATTTGGAACGGAGGCATAATGAGAATCTACAATGCCGACAATTCTTCCTTACAATTGCATCCTTCCGACCAAAGAACAACCAGAACGATGTCGTTGTGTTTTGACCAAAATCAAAATTTATGGATAAGCAACGATGCCAACAATGCTTTGTCGGTAAGGACAAAAGAAAATGTCTGGAAGGCCTATGCAGTTCCTTATTCTGGAGAGCATATTGTAGGTTCTATGATGTGTGATTCACGAGGTGTTATCTGGATGACATACGACAGGTATAGCAGTTTGTTGTTGTTTGACAACAATGGCACCCCTTTGAACAGCAATGATGACCAATGGGTGAAATTGAATACTACACAAACCGAAGCCAACGGACCTTTTGATTATATTTATTGTATTGCAGAAGATAGAAATCATAAAATTTGGTTGGGAACCAATGCCGGTTTGAAATATTATTCTGCAAGCAACAATTCTTCTCCAAGTGCTAAATTGTTAGAAAATAGCAATTTGGTTCCATCTCCGGTGATAACTGTGAATGAAAATGATGGTTTGACAGAGTTGGTATTGAAATCTGAATCGGTAAAGTGCATCTGCATAGACGGCGGCAACCGTAAATGGGTAGGAACTGACAATTCGGGGGTTTTCTTGTTTTCAGAAGATGCTACTGAGCAATTGTTACATTTTACTACTGACAATAGCCCGCTATTGTCCAATTCTATATTGGATATACAAATTGACGGGAATACGGGAGAGGTGTATTTTGCCACTGACAAAGGCTTGGTGTCGTTTAGATATACTGCCACAGAGGGAGTCGAAAATCAAGAAAATTTAAAAATATTTCCTAATCCGGTTCGAGCCGATTATGATGGATACATTGCCATTAGTGGTTTGGTGGAAGATTCGGAAGTGAAAATAACAGATGCACGTGGTGCTTTGGTTTATAGAACCGTTTCTAACGGGGGAACTGCCGTTTGGGATGGACGTCGTTTTGATGGAACAAAAGCATCAACCGGAGTTTATTATGTTTTTGTTGCCGGTGGCGGCGAAAAATTGAAAATGAGAAAAGCTGGTAAAATATTATTTATAAAGTAGTTAATAATGAGAAGGGAAAAAGATACCATGGGTTTGGTTGATGTAGAAGACTCCGTTTATTGGGGAGCCCAAACGCAACGTTCCATTAATAATTTTAAAATAGGCAATATCACCATGCCGATGGCAGTAATAAAAGCTTTGGCAATTGTTAAGAAAGCCGCTGCTTTTGCCAATGCCGAATTGGGAGTTTTGCCTGTTGAAAAGAAAGACTTGATAGCACAAGTGTGTGATGAAATATTGGCAGACAAATTGTCAGAAAATTTTCCTTTGTTGGTTTGGCAAACCGGTTCCGGTACACAAACCAATATGAATGTCAATGAAGTAATTGCCAACCGGGCAGAAATGTTGAAAAAAGGTAGCATTTCCACAGAAGATAAATTTATTTCCGCCAACGACGATGTAAATAAATCACAATCTACCAACGATGTTTTCCCGACGGCTATGAGAATAGCTTTGTGCAAAGTGGTAGAAGAGGAAACTTTGCCGAAATTAGAAGCTTTGAAAGCAAGTTTTGAAAAGAAAAGTATTGAATTTAAGGAAATTATAAAAATAGGCAGAACGCATCTTATGGATGCCACTCCATTGCGTTTGGGAGATGAATTTTCCGCTTATGCTACACAATTAGCCTTTGGTATCAAGGCTTTGCAACGCAGTTTGGAGCATGTAAAAGTTATTCCCATTGGAGGAACGGCTGTCGGAACAGGTTTGAATACCCCCAAAGGATACGATCAATTGACAACAAAGTATATCAATCAATTGACAGGAATGAATTTTGTGGCTGCCGACAATAAATTTGAAGCCATGGCAAGTCACGATGCAATTGTTGAATGTTCGTCCGCCTTCAAGCAAGTGGCAATCAGTTTGACAAAAATTGCCAATGATATTCGTCTTTTGTCATCGGGACCGCGATGCGGGATAGGTGAAATAAATTTGCCGCAAAATGAGCCGGGTTCTTCCATTATGCCGGGCAAGGTTAATCCGACACAATGCGAAGCCATGACAATGGTTTGTGCTCAAATATTGGGTAACGATGCCACTATTTCGTTTGCAGCCATGCAAGGACATTTGCAGTTGAATGTCTTTATGCCTGTGATAGCCTATAATAGTCTGCAATCTGCAGAATTAATGGCGGCAGTCTGCAATAGTTTTAAAATTAATTGTGTTGACGGCATTACTGCCAACAAAAAAAATATTGAAGACCATTTAAAAAATTCACTCATGTTGGCAACGGCATTGAATACACATATCGGCTATTACAATGCCGCAAAAATATCACAATATGCCTATAAAAACGATTTAACACTCAAGCAGGCAGCTTTGGCATTGCAATTGGTAAGTGAAGAAGATTTTGACAAGTGGGTCAACCCTGAAGATATGGTGTAATTTTATCTTATTAAAGTTACATGACCATATTTTGAATACATTTTCTTCTCATTCAATCGGTAGGTGATAACGTAGGAATAAACACCTAATTCAGCAGGTTTTCCTTTTACTGTTCCATCCCATCCTTCTGTAAGGTCGGTGGTTTCAAACATCATTTGCCCCCAACGGTCGTAGATGATAAAATGATATTCGTCGGCATCTACATACGAAAGTACCGGTTTGAAAATACGGTTGGCTTCAATTTCACTATTAGGTCTGAAAGTGTTAGGAATAAAATTGTTAGGGTCTTTTTGAGCTTCCACTATATTGGAATAGCTGATATCTTCAAATCCGTAAGGATTGCCGTGGTCTTCCTTGGCTAAAATCTGGTATTTGAATTTGGCACCGGATTCGTGATAATCCCATACATTGTCAGCATATTCTTGCGATTGGGTGTTGTCTAAATAACTAAGAGTTGTTTCCGATTGTGTTTGTCTCCAAATTTCGTAGCAATCCAGATTGATAAATCCTTCATAGTCGGTCCATTGCAGATTGATGAGGTCGGCGGCAGCATCGCTTAGTTGCAAAACTATATTGCTAACAGTATCGGTGTAGGCAAACAAGACATCGCATTCGTCTGTTGCAGCCGCAAAATAGTAGCATTGTTCCATTGCTACATCTATATTGGTGTCAATAAAAGTATAAGTTGAAAGGTTAGGCGACTTGGATTTTGTGTCTAATAGCGAAAATGAATTTTTATCTATACTTTTGTAAACCGATATTTGGTGATAGATAATAGAATCGGGAATATAGACGGCAATTTCCACATGGTCGTTGTCTTTTACGCTTACATATCGTAACAAGGAATTGCCATAACCAATAGTTCTGTTAAAGACAACGTCTGTCTTCATGGAACTGGAACTGAACTGATTTTGTGAGTTGTATGCTTGAATATAGTAAGTGTAATTGCTTGAAGTATTGGCTTTTTCATGCTTAAAATTGAGTAGATTGCCCGCCACATCGCCAATTTGAACAAAAGGATCTCCGTTTTCGGATGCAAAAATATGGTAGTTGGTGGTGCCTCCCGGCATATTTTCGTAGGCATTCCATGTTAAAACCACAGAACTGTCGCATTTGTCAGGATTGGCCGACAGCGATAGCGTGTGATGCACGTCGCCAAGCGGACTCGCATTTCTGCATGTGTCGATAGAGCAAATTCTATATTGTTGCACTTCGTCAGCAGAGTTGGCGGTATCTATATAGAAAGTGTTTTCTGCACCAAAAATGGTGTCCACATCGTCCCATATACCATCTTTGAAAATGTAAATGATATATCCTATAAGATCTTCATCTTTGGGTCTGTCCCAGCCGATTTCTATATGGTTGGTATTCGGATTTATGGAAACCGTATCCAATGTGGGGATATCCGGAGCCAAGAAATCGCTATACATATCTGAAAAGGGGGAGGATTGAAAATTACATCCACGATTGTCTGCTACAACTACTTGATAAGTGAGCATTTCGCCGCAATAGTGGGTGGTATCCGAATAAAATAGGGCACTTGTAGTATCAACAATGGCAAGTGCTTCTTCGGTCAAACCTCTATAGACGGTAAATGGTTTTGCAAGCGGTTGGTAAGGGGCGAAATAATCTAATCGAGCACTTCCTTTGCCTGAATTGGTAATCCCTAAAACGATTGTGCCAACGGTGTCAGAACGAAAGATAATGTTGCCGTCTGTACCTTCAATATAGTAGAACCATTGTTGTGTAAGTGCTGAGTTGGCATGGTGAACAAATGTCTGCGGGTTGCTTATGTTGCCGATGCCGGTATATGTGCCTTGCCGATTGGTGGAGGCAAAAATTTGATAGGTATAGCCTGCGGGAAATGAATAATTATTGGGCCATACTATGTTAACATCACCATTTTCAGTCACTTGTGTGCAACCCATAGTAATAGATTGCGCCCATGATGTGTGTATCATTCCGCATACCAATAGCAAACCGATAACAAGCAACTTGCATTTCACGGTTAAATAACGTAAAATCTTTATTTTTATTGTTTTTAGTATTTTTTTATAGGAGAATATATTTTTGCGGTGCAATTATGCAGGAATATAGACTTCTAATAATCGGCAATAGGGGTCTGCCACCATTTTTATTTCATCAATTTCCGCCGGTATGAGCACGCATTCCCCCTTGCTGACCGTTTCGCTGTCAAATTCTCCTTTTAGTTGCATTTTTCCCTCTAAACAAATGTAGATGACAAAAGAATCTATGTCGATATAACTTTTTTCCACATATTCGTCTATTTCAATCATATTGGTGGTGAAATAGGGACAAGATACCAACTGAACATATCCGTTTTTGATTGGTTTGTAGTCAATTGCCTGATTGTTGTTGTCATCAAAATGAATACATTGGCAGGCTTGTTCGACATGTAGCGGGCGGAGATGACCGTCTTTGTCTTTTCTTTGATAGTCGTACAAGCGGAAAGTAGTGTCGGAGGTTTGTTGAATTTCCGCTAATAAGGTGCCTTTACAGATGGCATGCACTTTTCCTGATGGAATAAAAAAAGTGTTGCCGGCTTGGATAGGCATATAATTGAGAATTTGCTCTAAAGTGTTGTATTTTAAGTGTTTTTCCAATAAATCTTTGTTCATGGGCTGATTGAAGCCGACATTGATTTTGGCATTTTTTTCCGCTTCCAAAATATACCACATTTCAGTTTTTCCGCTTTCCAAACCGTGTTGTTGAGCATATTCGTCGTCAGGATGCACTTGGATGGAAAGGTCGTCTTTTGCGTCAATAAATTTAATCAATAAAGGAAACTGGTTGCCGTAGCGGTCATAAACCGATTCTCCAACAAGGTCGCCCATATAAACTTCTACCAATTCGTTGAGGGAGTTGCCGGCTAAAAATCCATTAATGATTTCGCTACTTGTTTCCGGCAGGTCGGCTATTTCCCACGATTCTCCGCAGTCTTTCGGAGCAGTTTGTTTGTTGAGGCGTTGTTTTATTTTGTCGCCACCCCATATTTTTGTTTTGAAAACAGGTTGGAATTTTAACGGATATAGCATGATGAATATGTTAAAAAGTGAAAATTCTGTTTTGTTGCTCGTCAACTTCTATTTTGATAGTGATAGTATCGTCCGGCATCAAAGGAGATACTTTTTCCGCCCATTCTATAAAGCAGTAATTTCCGCTGTACAAGTATTCTTCAAAGCCGATATCGACGGCTTCTTGCAGATTTTTAATTCTGTAGAAATCAAAGTGAAAAATACTTTTGTTGTCAGCAATATCGTATTGATTGACAATAGCGAAAGTGGGACTGGAAACCAAGGAAGCACTTCCTAAGGTTTTTGCCATGTATTGCATAAAGGTGGTTTTGCCGGCTCCCATTTGTCCCTCAAGGGCAAAAATTCTATGTTGCGGATAGGTCTCCACAATCGTTTTTGCAATGGAAGTGAGTGCTTCTAAATGTGTACAGACAATTTGCATAGAAGAAAATCGGTGCGGCAGCTTGCTGCCGCACCTGTATTTTTATAATTTTGTATTGGCTAAGTCAAGAATTTCTTTTTCAGCTATTTGTGCATCGTTAGCGATTTTTTCTGCTTTTGCCAAAATATCATCCACAAATGCCTTGTCTTTAAGTGAACCGGCGTTGATTCTTACGTTCAGATGGGCTCCCAAGACGGCACTGCGGGCACACAATGCTCCTACTGCGGCATCGGTAACAGAATTCGGATTGCCGATTTCTACCATGGCTTTGCAAATGTCGAATACTTCAAATGCTTTTTGCATGGTATGAAACGGTACTTCGATAGCATATTTGGTAGCTGTTTGAATGGCGGCACTTCTTGCTGCTTTTTCTTCGTCGTTGGATTTCGGCATGCCGAAAGCGTCCATAATTTTGTTGAAGGAGCGAGTGTCCTCGTCAACTAAAAACAACAAATCATTTTTGATACGTTGACCTTTTTCCGCCCAGTTGGAGAAGGTTTCCCATTGTTCGTCCCAACCGGCTTTGTGCGACGACAGGTTGGCCACCATGGTTCCCAAAGAGGCTCCCAAGGCACCCATATAGGCTGAAATGGAGCCACCGCCGGGTGCAGGACTTTCGCTGGCAGTTTCTTCTGCAAAAGCAGTACAAGTCATGTCCACTAATTTTTCCTCTTTATTGTCGGCTTCCAACAAGTATTCTATCACTTTTTCTTTTGGATTGAAAGGTTTCAAATCGTCCAATCCCATAGATTTAACAGCAATTTTTATAATTTCGCTTTCTGCAATTCCGCAAGAACGTTGTTGTTTTTTCAAATAGTAAATGCCGGCGTCTATCAACACTTTTTTGGGTATCAGGCCGACAATTTCCGCACCGGTAACTCTTACACCCCGCAAGGCGGCACAGCGGCATACTTCGTCAAAAGCCACGTGAAGTGGTGTAACTGACAAATTGGTCATATTCATGGATACCTGGGCAATGCCGTATTCTTTGATAAACCATCCGATGGCTTTAGTGGCTTTTAGGGTTCCCGGTATCATGACAGGTTCGCCTTGTTCGTCTTTGATGATTTTTCCTACAACGCTGCCGCCTTCTCTTTTGGGACGACCTTTTTCTCTTACGTCAAAAGCGATGGCGTTGGCACGTCTGGTGGAGGTGGTGTTCAAATTATAGTTGACAGCTACCAAGAAATCTCTTGCTCCTACAGCGGTAGCACCTGATTTTGCTACAGATTCGCTGAAAGTGTCAGGACCGAAATCCGGTTTCCATGCTTCGGTGCAGATTCTTTCTTTCAAAGCCTCGTATTCTCCTTGGCGGCAGTTGGCTAAATTGCGACGGACATCGGTAAAAGCGGCATTTTCGTAGCAATATACCGGTATATTGAGTTCTTTTCCCACACGTTCTGCCAATTGACGAGCGTAGGCAGCGGTTTCTTCCATGCTGATATTGGCAACCGGCACCAATGGACAAACATCGGTAGCACCGAAACGGGGGTGGTCGCCTTTGTGTTTTCTCATGTCAATGAGTTCTTGTGCTTTTTTGATACAGCGGAAAGCGGCTTCGCAAACTTGTTCCGGCTCGCCTACAAAAGTTACCACTGTACGATTGGTGGTGGAACCGGGGTCAACATCCAATAATTTTACACCTTCCACGGTTTCACTTTCACCGGCTATCTGATTGATAATGTTCATATCGCGTCCTTCACTGAAGTTGGGAACACATTCAATTATTTTCTTCATGTTTATTGTGTTTAGTTTTATTATCTATAAGATGCAAAGGTACAACTTTTTTATGACTTGCTATTATTTTTATTGAAATTTATATACATGATGGATTTCAATTTGAACTTTT
>DBXJ01000004.1 GCA_002309475.1 Bacteroidales bacterium UBA1215 | reverse complement strand
GCGGGAGGCAATGGCGACAACTTTGTCGTAGGTTTCGCGTCTTATCCGCTCCCGTAGTTCTTCGTCGTTGGTTTCGTGGCAATATTCACGTTTGTTTTGTGCTTTTTCCACATCTTTTATCATGTCAAGTTGTGCTTGGCATTGAATTTTTATGGCGGCATGAGCTGTTTTCAAGGCTTCCAGCAAGTCGGATTCCTGCACTTCGTTCATTTCGCCTTCCACCATCATAATGTTGTCCATGGAAGCGGCAACTATCAAATCCAAATCGGCATTTTCCAATTCGGCGGCAGTCGGGTTGATGCAATATTTCCCGTCTATGCGGGCTACGCGTACTTCGGAAATAGGTCCGTGAAACGGGATGTCGCTCAAGGTGAGGGCGGCGGATGCCGCCAAGCCTGCTAATGCGTCCGGCAATTCGTTTTTATCGCCCGATATCAAAGTTACCAGCACTTGTGTTTCTGCGTGGTAGTCTTCGGGGAATAGGGGACGCAAGGCACGGTCCACCAAACGTGCTATCAAAATTTCATAGTTGGAAGGACGGGCTTCTCTTTTGAAAAAACCGCCGGGGAAGCGACCTACTGCCGCATATTTTTCTTGATATTCCACCGAAAGAGGCATAAAGTCGGTGCCTTCTACGGCGTCTTTTTTGCTACATACAGTAGCCAAGAGCATGGTGTTGCCCATTTTTACTACTACCGAACCGTCAGCCTGCTTGGCCAGTTTGCCGGTTTCTATGGTGACTTGTCTGCCGTCACCGATATCAAATGTTTTTGTAACTATGTTCATTTTCTATATAAAATACTTAGTTCTGCCGGTGGCAGAAAATTAACAAAAAAAGGCAATATGCATTGCCTTTCTATTTTTAAAAAGCTATTTTCTAAGATTTAGTTTCTTGATAACAGCTCTGTATCTTTCAATATCGTTTTCTTTTAGATAGGAAAGAAGTTTCTTTCTTTTACCTACCAAACGTACTAAGGAGCGTTTGGTGCCAAGGTCTTTGTGATTTTCTTTTACATGTTCTGTCAAATGTTTAATACGGAATGTAAACAATGCTATTTGACCTTCGATGGAACCGGTATCAACTTCTGATTTGCCAAATTCTTTAAAAATGTCTTTCTTTACTTCTGGTGTTAAATACATAACTTCTCTTTACTTTTAATTATATCTTTTCTTCTCTTTATTTCAAACTGCAAAAGTATCATTTTTTTTTATACAAAACTGTGTTTCTGCAAATTTTTATTTTTTTTCTGTTTTTATGATAGGTATGTCGGGAAATTGCGGTAAGGGCTCTACTATTTGGTTAAAGCAGGTTGAAATGGTATTATTGTTGATAATGCTATGAATATCAAAGTTTTCATTGTAATTAATTTTTGTTAAGTAGATTTTGAAAAACAAAAATATACTGCTCTGTGTTGTAAAAGCTTTAGGTGGTCATAGCCCTGCAAATAATAATAAAACAAAAAATATATTTTTGCAAGGATACAACAAAGATATGTTAAAATACAATTTGTTAAATCTTAATATATGTTAAATTTTGATGTATAAAAAAAGGATAACCATGTTATCCTTTTAAAAATTTTAATAGTTATGTTTTAGCTTTTTAGCTTGTTTAAACTTTCTTTCAAAGTTGCCAATTTGCTTTCAGCGTCAGATTTCTTTTTGCGTTCCAATTCCACCACTTCGGGTTTTGCATGGGCGACAAATTTTTCATTGCCCAATTTTTTCATCACCGAAAGCAAGAAACCTTCATAGTATTTGATGTCTGCCTCTATTTTTTCAATTTCTTTGTCTTTGTCAATCATATCGCCAATGGGGACAATAAATTCAGTGGTGCCGACCAAAAAGTTGGCGGTGTTGACGTCTAATTCATGTTCAAGTTGGCTGATGGATTGAATATTGGAAATTTTTTCTATAATGGCATTCCAAGTCGGTTGGTATTGACCTTTTACATATAGTTCCATAGCCACTTTGTTGGCAATGTTTTTTTGTAAACGGATGGTTCTGATGCCGGCAATAATTTCTTTGGTATTTTCAAAATCGTTGATAAGATTTTCGTCTATACTATCGAGTTCCGGCCATTGTGCGTACATAATGCTTTCTCCGTCCTTTCTTGGTTCCAATGCTTGCCACAATTCTTCGGTAATAAAAGGAATGAAAGGGTGTAGGAGTTTCAACAGATGGTCAAAAAATGCCAATGTGGTATCATAGGTGTTTCTGTCAATAGGTTGTCCGTATGCAGGTTTCACCATTTCCAAATACCAAGCAGAAAATTCATCCCAAAAGAGTTTATAAACTGTCATCAAGGCTTCCGACAAACGATATTTTGAAAACAAATCGTCAATTTCGGCTTGTGTTTTGTAGATTTTGTTTTTAAACCATTCAATGGCTTGTCGGGCATAATCGGGTTGTGGCAGGTCTTCCACCTTCCAACTTTTTACCAAACGGAAGGCATTCCAAATCTTGTTGTTAAAATTACGACCTTGTTCGCAGATGGCTTCGTCAAAGGGGAGGTCGTTGCCGGCGGGAGCCGTCAGCAGCATGCCCATTCTGACACCATCGGCACCATATTTTTCTATCAACATAATAGGGTCGGGGGAGTTGCCTAAAGTCTTAGACATCTTTCTGCCTAATTTGTCGCGAACTATGCCTGTGAAATATACATTTTTAAAAGGAATTTTGTGTTGGTATTCCAAACCCGCCATAATCATTCTTGCCACCCAGAAGAAGATAATGTCCGGACCGGTAACAAGGTCGGCAGTAGGATAGTAATATGCTATTTCCGGGTTGTCGGGGTGGTTGATACCGTCAAATAAGGAAATAGGCCACAACCATGAACTGAACCATGTATCCAAAGCATCTTCATCTTGTCGGAGGTCGTCAAGAGTGAGGTTGGGATTGTTGGATTGAATTTTGGCTTTTTCAAGGGCTTGTTCAGCGGTTTCTGCCACCACAAAACCTCCTTGCGGCAGATAATAGGCGGGAATTCTATGTCCCCACCATAGTTGGCGGGAAATACACCAGTCTTTGATGTTTTCCATCCAGTGTTTGTAGGTGTTTTTGTATTTGGCGGGGTAGAATTTCACTTCGTCGTTCATCACCACATCCAATGCCGGTTTTGCCAAACGGTCCATTTTCAAAAACCATTGCATAGACAATTTCGGCTCTATGGCGACATTGGTACGTTCTGAAAATCCTACCTTGTTGGTATAGTCTTCAATTTTTTCCAACAAACCGGCTTTTTGCAAGTCTTCTACAATTTGCTTGCGAACCTCAAATCTGTCCATACCGACATACATGCCGCCGGCTTCGCTGATAGTGCCGTTGTCATTAAAAATATCTATGGAAGGAAGATGATATTTCTCTCCCAACATATAGTCGTTGATATCGTGAGCAGGAGTTACTTTCAGACAGCCCGTACCGAATTCTATGTCCACATATTCATCTTCTATAACAGGAATTTCGCGGTTGACTAAAGGAACTATCACTTTTTTCCCATGAAGATGTTGGTTTTTAGGGTCTTTTGGATTGATACACATGGCAGTATCGCCCATGATAGTTTCCGGACGGGTGGTAGCAACAATAGCATATTTGTCTTCTCCGGCAATTTTGTAACGCAGATAATACAATTTGCCTTGTTGTTCTTTGTAAACAACTTCTTCATCGCTGATGGCGGTTAAGGCTTTCGGATCCCAATTGACCATGCGTACGCCACGATAAATGAGTCCTTTGTCATACAAATCGCAAAATACTTTGATAACACTTTTAGAGCGGGTTTCATCCATGGTAAATGCCGTTCTTTTCCAATCGCAGCTGGCACCCAAACGTCTTAATTGCTTTAAGATAATGCCCCCGTGTTCGTTGGTCCAATCCCATGCGTGACGTAAAAATTCGTCACGTGTCAAATCGGTCTTCTTGATGCCTTGTTCTGCCAAACGATTTACCACTTTGGCTTCGGTGGCAATGGAAGCATGGTCGGTACCGGGTGCCCAACAGGCATTCATGCCTTTCATTCTTGCTCGGCGTATCAAAACATCTTGAATGGTATTGTTGAGCATGTGCCCCATGTGTAATACTCCGGTTACATTTGGGGGAGGTATAACAATTGTATAAGGTTTTCTTGCATCGGGTTCGGAATGAAATAATCCTTTATCTTCCCAATATTTATACCATTTATTTTCAACTTCTTCGGGTGTATATTTTGTTGCTAATTCCATGTCAATTCGTATTTTAGAACAATTTTCAAAAATATCTTTTTGCTACAAAAATGCAAAAGTATAAAAAAAATCTATAATTTGAGCTAAAGAGCGGGGTAAATATTTATACTTTATTGCAGATAGTTGTTTTTGAAGAATTCTTCATAGTCTGCACGAGATTCTTTCTGTTTGAAGAAAGTGGTGTAGTTGGCATCGGAAATGACATAGACTTTCGCCTTGGAAGTTTTGTTAAGGGTTTCCATATATTTGCTATCGGCTTTCAACAAACGATAATAATCCATGGCTTGTTCTTTATTGTTGAATTTTGAAATGGAAACCATTTGCACGGTGTTGTCAATATAGAAACTGGATATGTCAAAAGTTTCTCTACGAAAATAGTCTTTGTTGAAGTCCACTATATTGTTTTTCAGTGTGTTGATTTTAATATCTTTGATATCTGCCACAATAATCACAAAGTGGAATGCTTTGGGATCGTAGGTATAGTTGATTTTCGGTGCAGTAGGTTGTGTTGTTGCGGACGATTGCCGTTTGTATTGACTGGCATTGCCGTTTTTTAAATTATTAATGCCCGCCAACAATTCGGTAGCAGCTGTGTC
>DBXJ01000034.1 GCA_002309475.1 Bacteroidales bacterium UBA1215 | reverse complement strand
TGGTTGTCTTGTACAAAATTGGCAATGACACCATTTTGTTCAAATAATTGTTGGCTAAAACTTTCAAAAAAACAACCACGATTGTCACCAAATACTTTCGGTTGTATAATCAATAAACCTTCTAACTTTGTTTTGATGAATTCCATTTACTTATTTTTTTCAAAGATGATAAAATCTTATTTTTCCAAGATGTTTCTTGTTGTTCTAAGTCTTGATTGGTTGTTTCTTGACCATATTTTCCGTATTTTCCGTATCTTCCATATCTTCCATATCCGTCTGATCCATGAGAAGAACCATTGAGAATAAAACCTAAATTTTTGATTCGAGGATTGTCATATAAATCGTTCAAATTAGCAATGAAAGGTTTGATAGAATAATTTTCTTTGAAGATATAAAGAGGATAATCTGCCAATTGTAAGCAGACTGCTGCATCAGATACTAAGCCAATAGGTGGATTATCTATAAATATGAAATCATAATTTTGTTTCAATTCCGTAATGAAGGTATCCATATTTTTAGATAGTATTAATTCTGACGGATTGGGAGGAATACTACCGGCTGTAATAAAGAATAAATTTGGCAACCGGCATTCGTGAATACAATCTTGCCATTTTTTTTCTCCTATTAGAATATCACTTACACCATAATAATTGTGAACAGGTTTTTCTGCAGTAGAAAAGGCTTTATGTATTTTGGGTTTTCGCATATCACAATCCAAAACAATAACTTTTTTGCCGGAATATGCCACTATGCCTGCCAAATTGACAATAACAAATGTCTTACCTTCTCCGGAAGTAGTAGATGTATTTGCAACAACTTTTGACCCTTCCGTATTGTCCATAAAGTTTAGATTTGCTCTAATTCTTCTAAATTCTTCCAAAACAAGGGCTTTGGGATCTACGTCAACCAATAGTTTAGATTCCGGTAGATTGTTCAAAAATGGAATTGAACCCAAGTAAGGTGTGTCAGTGTATTTTTTGATATCATCAGCACTATCAATGATATTGTAATTCAAATATTTTATTATCAAAAATACAAGTGCAATAATAATGGCAATAAAGAAACTAATTACATAGAATGTTTTCTTATTGATTGTAGATTCTGACATTTCAGGAGTTGCAGATTGCAAAATAATAAATGGATTGGTGGTGCTTGCCTTCATGATAGTATAGGAAACACGCGATGCCAATAGTTGTTCATAGTAAGAATTGCTGGTAGATGCCAAGCGTTGCAACTTTTTGTAATCCATAATATTGGCAAAATCTTCTTGATTTTGCAAGATTCCCTTACTTTTATTAAGTTTTGCTTTTATATCTGCTTTTTCATTTCTTAAAGATTCAATATTGGTATGAATGATTTCTTTAAGAGCATTTGTTTGCACGTTTATCTGATAGTTGATATTTTGAATTTTTCCACTAGATGTAGTGTAATTGTATTGTAAATTTTCTTTTTCTATTAGTAATTGTTGTAGTTTGTCAATACATGCTCCTACATTGCCATTCATATTGTTGCCGATAATTTTTGCCATCAATTTGTAAGGGTCGTCAGTGCTAAAAGAATTTTCAATGGCATGTAATTTACGTTCCTCTTGTTCAATGGTGGCAAGTCGTGAAGTATATTCCTCTATAGATTTAGATAATTCGTCCAAAGATTTATCATTTGGATCGATAAAATTGTTGGAGCGTTTGTAGTTGTCTAAGTTTTCTTCTCTATGGTAAACCTCGTTTTCCCAAAATTCTAATTGATTATCCAAATAATTAAGCACCTGAATATAACTTTCTTGGCATTTTAGCGTATAATATTGAAAGAAATCTTCTGTGATGGCATTAATTATCATGCTTCCTTTTTTTGCATTCGGATAATAAATAGAGATTTCTATTCCTTGCGATACTTTTTCTGAAGGATAGGCTGATAATTTGCTGATATATTTTTCATTGCGTTGTGCCGGAGAAATAAAAATTACATAATAGGTATTGCCTATCAAATTGTCAAGACCGGTTTTTAACTTGAGTGTTAGCGAAAAATCTTTTGTTTTAAAAGTACTTTCTGTTTGAGAAATAGTAAAATCGTATGAAAAAGTTTTACTTTTGCTATTACAATGTATTCTTAATTTATTTTTATTTAAGAATTCAAAATAAATAGGCGTATCAAAAAGAATGTTGCTATTAGAGTCATAGGTAACTTCAAAAGCATCGTTAGGGAATAATTCCGAATCAATAATTTTTCCTTTCAAGTAATATTCAACATCCAAAGGTAATTTTGATAATGACGCAGTAAGAAAATTTTTCGATTGAATCAAGTTGATAACCTTGGTAGGATTTTCTTGTCTTGCCAAAAAGTCGCTTGTAGGTGATTCTTTGTCAATCATTCTACCTACATTTTCTTCTGATTTTTGAATAATGGTGGTGGATTTATATATTGGAATAGTATATCTAAAATATATGGCTGCAATTAGATATGCTATCAACAATAATGTTGGCAATACATACCAATATTGCTTAAGAATTTTAAATAGTATTTTTATATCAAATTCGTTGTTTAGTGTTGGTATTTCTTTTCTCATAGTTTTTGTTGAATTTGATTAACAGAATTGATAATTAGTAATGTTGTAGAAAGAAGTGTTATATAAGGATTCAACTCGTTGAGGAATCTTGTTATAGGCTTTAATCTAGGTTCAACATAAATAATGTCATTTGCTCTTAATGTTAGGTTGGCTTGTTTCATACCTTCAATAGTAGAAAGGTCCACTTGATAGACAATAGGATTTTTTAAATCACCACGAATCAATTTTATATTGTATCCTTTGCCATCGGTAATACCACCTGCCAATGCAAGTGCTTCAATGAGCGTTGTATTGTCATGTTGCAGTGTGATAACTTTGGCTGTTCCTCCGGAACCTCCTGGAAATATCGTTACTCGGTGGTTGGAGATTTTGGCTCTTACCATCGGAGAATTCATATATTGACCATAAATAGTTTCCAGAGTGTCTTCTAACTCTCTGGTAGTCATTCCACCAACAGGGAATCTGCCAATGCGTGGCAGTTTGACACATCCGTCAAATTCCACAGTATAAGTATGCCAATTGTTACTATTGCCTCTGGCAGTTCCATTTGCGGAGTTTTGTTCAAAAATTGTTTCTCCATCTTGGATATCCACTATAATGGCTAACTCATCATTAGGGGCAATGGTGTATTCTGTGTAGCGTTCTTCTTGTGGAAAAGGTGAAATATCTGCTTTGGTAGCCCTTAGCAGACGCGTAGGCATAAAGACTTTGCAAGAACTGAAACAAAGTGCCGTAAGCATGCAAACTATTAAATATTTATTCCTCATTATCAATTGGTTTTATGTTTATTGAAGGTGTTGCCTATGATTGACAATATAATATATATAAATATGATTATTGGTATTGACATGAAATTCAATAAAATAACCAGTATCAAACCAATAATTAATAATATATAACGCAGAATATTGTTCTTTATTGTAAAATCATGAAATTTAAGTGATAGCAATGGGTATTCGCATAGCATGGCTATACATAGTAGTACGATTATGCCTATAGATATAATACAAAGAGTTTGATTGCTTAAACTTCTGCTCCAAAACGGAATGGATATTAATACAAAAGCCGCTGCAGGAGAAGGTAGGCCTAAAAACTGCTCGGTTTGTCGGGTGTCTAAATTAAATTTAGCCAAACGAATGGCTACACAACAACAATAGATAATACTGCATACAGCGGGTATGATATTAATATTGTATATTTCATACAAAGGTATATCGGTCAATAATGTAGAATGGGATAAAAAGTAGTACATTATAAATGCAGGTGCTAATCCGAATGACACCATATCACATAAAGAATCCAATTCTTTTCCTATATCGGACTTTGTATGTAACATACGAGCGGCGAAACCATCAAAGAAATCAAAAACAGAGGCTAATATAATCATGATTGCCGCATAATTGAATTCACATTGGGAAGCAAATAATACGGCTATACATCCACATGCGAGATTGCCTAATGTTATTGCGTTGGGAATGTGTTTTTTTATATTCATTGTCATCAATTTATTCAAACAAAGTTCCTGTAAATCCGTTCTGGTTTTTCGGTGTAAATCCCAAATGTTGGTAGGCGGCAGAAGTTACTTCTCTTCCACGTGGTGTTCGTACCAAAAATCCTTCTTGGATTAAAAATGGTTCATATACCTCTTCAATGGTGCCGGCATCTTCTCCAACAGCGGTGGCAATGGTATTCAAACCTACAGGACCACCTTTGAATTTGGTAATAATGCAAGTAAGAATACGATTGTCCATTTCATCCAAACCGTGTTCGTCAACATTAAGGGCACTTAGTCCGTAGCGGGCAATTGCCAAGTCAATATGCCCATTTCCTTCTATTTGTGCAAAGTCTCTCACTCTTCGCAATAATAGGTTGGCAATACGTGGAGTTCCACGGCTGCGTCTTGCAATTTCGTGAGCAGCTAAATGGTCAATATCTATTTTCAAAATATTCGCACTGCGGCAAATAATTTTTTCTAACGTGCTTGTGTCGTAATAATTGAGGCGAAGATTGATACCAAAACGAGAACGCAAAGGTGCTGTCAACAACCCTGAACGTGTGGTGGCACCCACCAAAGTGAAAGGGTTGAGACTTATCTGCACATTGCGGGCATTGGGTCCTGATTCAATCAAAATGTCAATTTTATAGTCCTCCATGGCAGAATAAAGATATTCTTCCACTACCGGCGACAATCTGTGAATTTCGTCTATGAATAAAACATCATTGGGTTCCAGATTCGTCAACAAACCGGCTAAGTCACCGGGTTTGTCAATAACAGGTCCTGAAGTAACTTTTACATTGACGCCCATTTCATTGGCAATAATGTAAGAAAGGGTTGTTTTGCCTAATCCGGGAGGTCCGTGTAATAGAACATGGTCTAAACTTTCACCACGTTGTTTGGCGGCGTGAACAAATATTTTTAGATTGTTGACCACTTGCTCCTGACCGGCAAAGTCGCCGAATCCGGCAGGACGAATCACTTTCTCTATTTCTTTGTCAGATAGAGGCATACGTTCGTTTCTAGGGTCTAAATTAGGATTGTCTATTTGTTTTGCCATATTTATACTGCTAAATCTTCCTCACTACGGAGGTTTTCTATAATAAAATTGGTTCTATCATCAGAGTTGTCACCCATATAGTAGGATAGCAATTTTTCAATAGAGATATCGTTATTGAGAACAACCGGGTCTAAACGAATGTTTTTGCCTATAAAATGTTTGAATTCCGGTGCAGAAATTTCTCCCAAACCTTTAAAACGAGTAACTTCCGGTTTGCCGGACATCTTTTTTAGCATTTGATTGCGTTCTTCCTCAGTGTAACAATAGTGAGTTTCTTTTTTGTTTCTAACTCTGAAAAGAGGTGTTTGCAAAATGTAAACATGTCCCGTACGTATGAGTTCGGGGAAGAAATATAAAAAGAATGTTAATAGTAATAAACGAATGTGCATACCGTCAACATCGGCATCGGTGGCAATGACAATATTGTTGTAGCGAAGATTTTCCAAGCCATTTTCAATATTCAATGCTCCCAAAAGATTGTTGAGTTCATCGTTTTCATACACTCTTAATTTAGACTGTCCATAACTATTGAAAGGTTTTCCTCTCAAAGAAAAAACTGCTTGATAATCAGCATTTCTTGATTGAGTGATAGAGCCTGAAGCAGAATTTCCTTCTGTGAGGAAAATGGTGGTTTCCAAACGTTTGTCTTCTGTTTTAGGTTTGACAGGGTCGGTGAGGTGTATGTTGCAATCTCTTAAATTTTTGTTGACAATATTTCCTTTTTTGGCACTTTCCTTTGATTGTTTTTTTAAGCCGAGAATTTCCTTACGTTCCTTTTCTGCAGCAAGAATTTTTTGCTGCCAAATGTTGGCAATGTCCGGATTTTTGTGTAAATAGTTGTCTAACAATTTACACACCATGTCATTGACATAACCTCTAACCGTAGGACCTCCTTTTTGCATATCAGTAGAACCTAGTTTGGTTTTGGTTTGACCTTCAAATTGTGGCTCTTGAATGCGGATGCTGAGGGCGGCACAAATGGATTGACGAATATCTGCCGGATCGTAGTCTTTTTTGAAATAGGTTCTTGCACATTTTACCAAAGCTTCTCGCAATGCATTTTGATGTGTACCTCCATGAATGGTGTATTGTCCGTTGACAAAGGTATAGTAATCTTCACTGGAACTATGTTGCGTTTGTGTGAGTGCCATTTCAAATTTTCCTTCTTCCAAATGAATGATAGGATAGGCCATGTTATTCACATTGACATTGTGTGCCAACAAATCTAATAATCCGTTTTTTGAAAAATATTTTTCTCCATTGCAAATGAGTGTTAAACCTTTGTTCAAAAAGGCATAGTTCCATAACATTTGCTCAATGAATTCAAAATAAAAAGTATAATTGCCAAAAATATCTTCATCGTTATCCGGAATGAAAGTGATAATAGTTCCGTTTTTCTCTTGTGTATCGCTGATAGGATAGTCGTTTTTTAAATTTCCACAAGAAAATTCAGCTATTTTTGTTTTTCCGTCACGGATAGATTGAACTCTAAAATAGCTCGAGAGTGCGTTAACGGCTTTTAAGCCGACGCCATTCATACCTACTGATTGTTGAAAAGATTTGGTGTCAAATTTCCCACCTGTATTTAAGTTATAAACGCAGTCAATAGTTTTTCCCAAAGGAATACCACGTCCATAATCTCGAACGGTAACTTGATGATCTTTGATAGAAATTTCTATGCTTCTGCCAAAACCTTGGTTGAATTCATCAATAGAGTTATCAATAACTTCTTTTAAAAGTATATATATACCATCATCACGTGAAGAACCATCTCCATAGCGGCCAATATACATTCCCGAACGCTTACGGATGTGTTCCAGCCCTTCTAAAGTGATAATATTATCTTCATTGTATTCGCTCATTTTTCCCATTTATATTAAACAAGCAAAGATAGCTAATTTTATTCAAAAGGGAGAAATATTTTCAGTTGATTTTATAACATTTTTCTGTTAATTTTATTGCTGAACCAAAGTGAAGGTGCCGGATGTTTCTGTAGTAGAATTTTCCAAGTAAACCAAACCGGAAAAAGTTCCTTCTATCAACGATTTTTCCTTATAACTCATATATTGTCCTCTAATTTTTAGAGCATTGAAAGTATGACCGGATCCACCATTGGGATTATAAATATTGGCAAAACCAATCGAGCCTACTATAGAATCGTTAATTTTTTTTAAAGTGGAAGAGGTATTGGAGCTTAATTCTTGTATAACTATTTCTTTATCATTGCTTTTTGTAATTTTGAAAGAATAAAAAGAAGTGTAATCTGTAGTCGTGTTGTTGTCAGTATAGGAACCGGTAAATGTGCCTAAATAGGAACCTATTTGAGGATCTTTTTTGCAACCAACAAGTGTCAACAAGGTAAATATGACAATACAAAAACGGCAGATAGAAAAATTTTTCATAATAGTGAATTTTAAATATGCAAAAATAGTCAATTTTTATTTGATAACAAAGCAAAAACTATTTTTTTTTATTCAATTCAACAAAAAATGTTATCTTTGCAAAAAATTAGAGCAATGTATTGTAAAAAAATCTTGTTAAGTTTGATGTTGTTAGGCATGTGTGGAATATTGGCAAAAGCCCAGACCACATATTTAAGTTCTCAACAACCCAAAACACGAATATTATTTATTTTTGATGCATCTAATAGCATGTGGGGGGATTGGCAGAGTGATAAGAAAATTCACATTGCGAACCGATTGTTATCCAAAATGATAGATAGTTTGGAAAATTATCCGAATGTGGAATTGGCATTACGTGTTTATGGTCATCAATATGAATACAAATTACACAATTGCAATGATACCAAGTTGGAAGTTCCATTTGGTCCAAATAATTTTCAAAGAATCCAGCAGAAATTAAAAACCATTCGTCCCAAGGGGACAACGCCCATAGCAATGTCGTTGGCGGCTGCCGAACAGGATTTTGCTTCCGCTACCAATAGCAGAAATATCATCATTTTGATAACTGATGGTATAGAAGAATGTTCTGGCAATCCTTGTGAAGTATCGCAAGCTTTGCAACGTAAAGGTATTATGTTAAAGCCGTTTATCATTGGCATTGGTACGGGGCAAACATTGGATTTAAGTTGTGTCGGCAACTATCTTGATGCAAGTAGCGAAAAGGCCTTTGACCAAGCATTGACAATCATTATTGAGCAAATTTTTAACAAAACAACTTGCCAAGTAAGTCTATTAGATGCTAACGGAAAACCTACTGAGTCAAATGTAAATATGTCGTTTATTGATGAGTCGAATAACACATTGGCATACAATTATATCCATACTATGAATCCTCGTGGATTGCCTGACACCTTGTATTTGAATGCGATGCCTTCATACCGTATAAAAGTGCATACTTTACCGCCTGTGGAAGTAGAACATGTGAAACTGAATCCGGGGACACATACGGTAATTCCGATTGATGTACCGCAAGGTAATTTATTGGTGAAGACCACAACCGCCAAAAGTACTCGTTATAATTCTGTTCCGGTGATAGTTAGAAAATCAGGAAGTGCAGAAATTGTCAACGTACAATATTTTAATATTGCAGAAAAATATTTGACAGGAAAATACGATTTGGAAATTTTGTGTTTGCCACGTGTTTATATCAATAATGTAGATGTAAGTCAAAGTTATACCACACAGATAAAAGTAGCAGATCCCGGAGTTGCCATTATTCAAAAAGGAGAATTCGGATATGGAAGTCTCTATGTTGTTAAAGATGGCAAAGATGAATGGATTTATAATTTACGAAGTGATGACACTTCAGAGTCCATCATGTTGCAACCCGGAACCTACAAAGTGGTATTTAGAAAAGATAAAGAATATCAAACAATAAAGACTTGGGAGCATGTATTTGTTGTTAAATCCAATGCAACAACCAATGTTAATGTGCCAAAATAGCGTATGGGAAAAAAGATGAAAGAAAAATTTACCATAGAAGACTTGTTGATATTAGATGCAGGTGCAGAAGGTGTTTGTATTGGCAAGTATGAGGAAAGAGTGGTTTTTGTTAACAATGTTGTACCCGGTGATGTGGTAGATGTGGAAGTCTATAAAAAGAAGCATCATTATTATATGGCAAGATTGTTACAATTGAAGGTTCCTTCTGAAAAAAGAGTGGAGCCAAAGTGTGAGCATTTTGGTATTTGTGGAGGCTGCAAGTGGCAAAATATGGACTATCAAGCCCAACTTTTCTATAAACAAAAACAAGTGCAGGATCATTTTGAACGCATTGGAAAATTTTCTTTTCCTCCGTTGAAACCGATTCTGCCATCAGATAATATTTTTCAATATCGCAATAAAATAGAATATACTTTTTCTAATCGTCGTTGGCTGTCCAATGAAGAAATGGAACATGCAGATGAATTGAATTTAAATGGATTAGGTTTTCATTTGCCGGGAGTATTTGACAAAGTGTTGGATATTAATCATTGCGATTTGCATAGCGAAATCGGCAATCAGATTAGAAATAGTTTGCGAGAATTTGCTTTGAAAAATAGTATATCGTTTTATAATATTCGTACACATGAAGGTTTGCTAAGGAATGTTGTTATTCGAAATTCTGTTTGCGGAGATTTGATGGTAATAGTGGTCTTTGCCTACAAAGATAAGTTTTTAGAAATGGTGATGAATTTTTTGCGTGTTACCTTTCCGCAAATTACTTCTTTGATGTATGTTGTCAATGATAAAATGAACGATAGCATTGCAGATTTAGAAGTGCATACGTTTTTCGGAAATGATTTTATGACTGAGCAAATGGAGGATTTGCAATTTCATGTAGCTCCGCAGGCATTTTATCAAACCAATGCTTCACAAGCATTGAAATTGTATCAAACTGTGCGAACTTTTGCAAATATACAGCCGGAAGATATTGTATATGATTTATATACTGGTACCGGCACTATTGCCTTGTTTGTGGCACGATTGGCAAAAAAAGTAGTGGCAGTGGAATATGTGGATTCTGCAGTGGAAAATGCAAAAGAAAATGCAATTTTAAATCACATAGATAATGCTGTTTTTTATGTCGGCGACATGGCAAAGGTTTTTACCGATGACTTTATTGCCAAGAATGGAAAACCTGATATACTGATAGCCGATCCTCCTCGCAATGGTATGCATCCTGACGTGGTGGCTCAAATATTGAAGATTATGCCGAAACGAATAGTGTATGTAAGTTGCAATCCCGCTACACAGGCAAGAGATATTGCCTTATTGTCATCTGCTTATCAGGTGATAGCCACACAGCCTGTAGATATGTTTCCTCATACGCAACATGTGGAAAATGTGTGCATGTTGGAAAAGTTATGATATTTTTTGGGGGGCAAAAAAGATTAAAGAAATAAAGCAAATAGCATCTATGGCAATAAAGACGGCAATGCTATTTTCGTGTGTAAAATGTGTAACAGCAAAAAATAACAAAGTTCCCAATAAGACAAAAATAAAAGTCATCAAATTCATGTAGGCAAGCATGTCTCCGTTTTTTTGTCCGGTATTAGCTTTTTGTATTAAACTCAAACAGGGTACTTCATAACAACCGCCCATAAAGGCAATAATGAAAATCAATATTGCACATGTGATAATAGATGGATTGAAAATGATAATGGATGTTATACAAAGTATCATTCCTATCAATCCTGTAAGTATTAGTGTTTTGCGTTTGAATATATTGCAAAGTTTACCCGTTACGGTGCAGCCGATAGCAATGCCGATAGCGGCAATTGTCATAACAATGCCTGAAGTGGTGTTGCTTTGTGCTAAAGTTTGTGTACAATGTATAAGTAGGTTCATTTGCAAAATGCCGGCAATCATCCAGAATGATGATTCGCCGAAAATACCAGCATTGACACCTTCAAATTGTTTGGCAAAAAGAAAAGCTTGTTTTAGAAATTTTATAGGGTTGGTAGTGCCGTTATAGTCACTTTCCGGATGTTCTTCCACTTTAATGAGACGACACATAAAATAGCCGCCAAAAGCAAATAGAAACAATAAGCCGACAACTATATGAACAATATAATGGTCTGAAAGGAATGAAGATAAGAAAGTTCCTGTTAAAATGGCCAAAAACGACATAGTCTCAAAAACACCACTGCCAAAGTTAACACCTTCTTCTCCGCCAATTTCCTTTATCAGTCCGTATTTTGTAGGAGAATACATGCAACTTTGGATACCCATGAGTAAAACAGCAACAAGTGTGAGCCATATATTTTGGCAATAGAAGCCAACTCCGGCAATGGCAACAATCGGAAATTCCAGCAATTTGCAAATACGGAAAATTTTGTGTTTTGCATACTTGACGGCAATTTTTCCACTTAAAGGTGAAAAAGTAAGATATGGAATCACCAATGCTGCCGAAACAGCTGTTGTGAGTTGTGAGGTGTTCAGCCATGACCAACTTGCTCCAATATAGACAATGCAGAATTTCATGAAATTGTCATTCAATATGCCTAAAAAATTGGCAGAAAACAAACTTATCCAGTTTTTAGTAATTTGTTTCATGTGTTTTGAAATTAATAAAATTCAGTTCAAGACAAATTAGAGGTTTTTGTCTCAATTGCAAGTCCCAAAGGTAAACAACATTATCTTTTTTCTTCATTTCGATTAAATGTTTTTTTTATTTCTACTTGCAGTAAATAAAAATCTTCTTTTTGTAAAAGAAAATCTTTTAGTGTTACATCTGCGTCTTTTTTGAAGCAGATGAATGAATAGATACAACTTGTTGTATAAGAAATGCTTGTGATAATTCCGACAAGAGTTAGTGCTTGTAAATAGGGAAGAGATTTTAAAAGCGGAATGGAGGCAAATCCTAAAACTGCCGTTACGATCAAACCAATAATGGAGGCAATAGTGTTGATTTTGAATTTTCCCAAACCGGAAAAGTAATGAGCTAAAATGACATTAGCAGAAAAAATAAAAATCCCGATTCCCAATACATACAAAACTGGCTTTACTTCTATAAATTCGGGACCAAAAATGAAAGCAAAAATTTCTTTTGGCAGGCATAATAAAACAATAATGGCTATTAAGGCAAAATAAATGGATAGTTTTGTGAAGGCAAGTGTGATTTTTTTTGCATATTGTTTATCATTATGGCAGTTGGAAATATGTGTATATTGGATAGTGGAAATACTTTTGGGCAAAATCCAAATCGATTCAGATAGTTTTGTTCCTAAATCATATATTCCTAAAGCTTTACGTCCGGAACAAAATTCTATAATATAATAATTTAATCGATAATTGAGCATTTGTGCAAGATTGGCCAATTGAATGGTGATGCCGTATTTTGCCAATTGTTTTAGTAAGTCGCAAATACCGGAAAATCCTTTATATTGTGTGCCTTTTATAGCAGGTATTATGGATATAATTGTAATTATCAAATAGGAAAGTGAGTAGGCAATAAAATAGGAAGAAACTTGCTGATGGTTTCTAATAAATATGAAATAGCAAAGCCATATTGCCAACATCACTATTTGCATAAGCGAACAAATGTTGTAAAGTGCAATTTTCTTTTTGGATAAAAGAATTTGCATATTTATAGAATAAAATGATACACAAATAGTTGAAAAAATAAACAAACCAAAATATTCCATGGGTATCAGTTTGAATATAAACATGATACCACTACCTATCAAATTGATAATTATTGAAGAAAGATAAGCAATAAAGATAATTTGAAAATGGTCGTATCGTGGCAATGTATATACAATGGAATCACTTCCCAAAACGGATGTAAAAATTTGTAATATGCTGATGCCTAATACAAACAAACCGATTGTTCCAACTCCTTCTGCATGAAAATAATTAGTATTGACAATCACCAATCCGAATGATATCAATACACACAAAAGTCTTGTTCCGAAAGTTCCAAATATTTTCTTCAGCATTTTTTAATGTGCTTCTAACCAATTTTGTCCACATTTCATGTCAATGGAAAGCGGAATAGGCATGTTGATGACGGTTGTCATGTTTTTATTGACAATTTCTTTTACCTTTTCTACTTCGTCCAAAGGTACGTCTAAAACTAATTCATCGTGAACTTGTAAAATTATTTTAGCCTTCAAATTATTGTTTTTCAAATCTCTGTAAATGTTTATCATGGCAATTTTAATCAAATCGGCAGCCGTTCCTTGAATAGGGGCATTGACGGCGTTTCGTTGATCAAAACTTCGTAGATTGTTGTTCTTGGAATTAATATTTCTCAAGTAACGTCTTCGTTTCATGATAGTTTCTACGTAACCATGATTTTGAGCAAATTCTATTTGTTGATTGATATAATCTTTGATGCTTGGAAATTTTTCAAAATATTGTTCTATCAATTGTGCTGCTTCGGTGCGAGAAATATTCAGTCTTTCTGCCAACCCAAAGGCACTCATTCCGTATAGGATGCCAAAATTAACGGCTTTGGCATGTCTTCTCATGTCTTTTGTAACATCGGTTATGTCAACGTTATATATTCTGGCAGAAGTGGCAGCATGAATATCAACATTGTGCATAAAGTCGTTGAGCATATTTTCATCGTGGCTCATTACGGCTGCCAATCGCAATTCAATTTGTGAGTAGTCAGCAGCGATAAGTGTGTATTGAGGATTGCTGGGAACAAATGCTTTGCGAATTTCTCTACCGTCTTCATCGCGAATAGGAATATTTTGTAGATTGGGATTGCTGGAACTTAAGCGACCTGTGGCTGTAACAGTTTGATTGAATTGTGTGTGCAATCTGCCTGTTTTCTTGTTCACCAGCAAGGTGAAAGCATCTACATAAGTGGATTTTAATTTGCTTAATCCTCTAAATTCTAAAATTTTACTGATAATTGGATGTTTGTTCTCCAATTTTATCAAAATATCTTCTCCTGTTTGATATTGTTTTGATTTAGTGAGTTTTGCATTATCTATAATGCGTAATTTTTCAAAAAGAATAATTCCTAATTGTTTGGGAGACCCGATGTTGAATTCTTCTCCCGCCATTGCATAAATATCCTTTTTGATAGCGGAGATTCTTTCGTCCAAAACGATAGAATAGTTTTTCAAACAATCTACGTCAATTTTCACTCCGGTTTCTTCCATTTCTGCCAATACCGCCACCAGCGGCATTTCAATTTCGTTGAACAATTTTGTGGCTTCTCGTTCTTCCATCAATTTGGCAAAAACAGGTTTTAATTGAAAAACAATGTCAGCTTGCTCACAAAAGTACCAAAAATCATTGTTGGAGGCATACATCAAATTGGAATGCAAATAGTTGTCAGAAAGATTTTCTATATTGTGTCTTGCTTCCGGTTCTAATATATAGTGTGCTAAAATAGTGTCAAAACAGTTATTTTGAATTTCCATGCCACATGTGTGGAATATTTTGATGCTATTTTTGAGTTCGTAGGTGATTTTTTCTTGCTTGTTGGTGAAAATTTCTTCCAAGATGTTGAGCCAAGCTATTAATGCTTCTTTTCTATCGGGAAGTTGTACATAAGTGGCTTTGTCTTTTTCGGTGCAAAATGCGAGTCCTAATAAACTTTTGCTTTG
The DNA here is from genome assembly GCA_002309475.1 of Bacteroidales bacterium UBA1215. Lineage (GTDB taxonomy): Bacteria > Bacteroidota > Bacteroidia > Bacteroidales > WCHB1-69 > UBA1205. Next base: position 62,469 of record DBXJ01000034.1, on the reverse strand, counting down.
GTCAATATTAATTTTAATGTTAGGAATGAATGCAAAACAATTTTTGGTTTTGATATCTTCAATAAATTTTGCCAATTCCTGAATGTTGGTTATTTGGTTGTATGTCTTGTTACTATTGAGGGAGTTGTTGATGCTTTGAGAAAATAAGTCAGGGAACAAACTATCTGAAAATGTGGTCGGTTTAGTGGTAGTTTGCTCTAAATTGAAATCTTTGATAATACGTTGATAAAGTGTTCTGAATTCCAATTCGTCAAAAATCTTTTTCAGTTTGCCAACATCTGGTTTGTCAAATTTCAATTGTTGTTCGTCAAATTCTATAGGTACATCAAGTATAATGGTTGCCAGTGATTTTGACAAGATAGCATCTTCGCTGCCGTCTATTACTTTTTGTTTAAGTTTTTCATTACGAATCAAATCAACATTTGCAATCATATTTTCTATGCTGCCAAATTGTTTAATGAGATTTTTGGCACCCACTTCACCAATCCCTTTTATGCCGGGGATGTTGTCAACAGCGTCACCCCAAAGACCTAAAATGTCAATCAGTTGTTCAGGTTCGTTGATGGAATATTTCTCGCAAATTTCTTTCACTCCCAATATCGAAATTTCCGAACCTTTGTGTGCGGGTTTGTATATAAAAATATTTTCTGATACTAATTGCCCGTAATCTTTGTCGGTAGTCATCATGTAGGTGGTAAAACCTTGTTGTTCTGCCTTTTTTGCGAAGGTGCCAATGATATCATCGGCCTCGTAGCCGCTTAGTCGTAGTATGGGAATGTTGAAAGCATCTAAAATGGCGTCAATATAAGGCAAGGATGCTACAATATCTTCAGGGGTGGCATCTCGATTGGCTTTGTATTGTTCAAAATCAGCGTGTCGCACTGTAGGTCCGTGGCTGTCAAATGCCACTGCCATGTGTGTCGGTTTTTCCGCTTTTATTACTTCATATAATGTATTAGTAAAACCCAATATGGCTGAAGTGTTCAAACCTTTTGATGTAAGACGTGGATTTTTATTCAACGCATAGTATGCCCTAAATATTAATGACATAGCGTCAAATAAAAACAATTTTTTTTCTTTCTGCTCCATGTTCTTTATTTTACAAAGTTGCAAAGATAGTATTTTTCCCCAAGATAACGTTTTAAAAGGGCATCTATTGTAGGTTTTTTGCCTTTAAATCGAATATACAACTCCATGGCATCGGCATTGCCACCTTGTGAGAGGATGTTTTCCCGAAATCTTTTGGCAGTTTCTTTGGAAAAAATACCCTTGTCGGAAAATTCTGCAAAGGCATCATCGGCGAGCATTTCCGCCCATTTATATCCATAATAACCGGATGCATAACCACCGCCGAAAAGATGTGAAAAAGCTGTACTGATGCAGGTGCCTTTTACATGTGGCAAAACTTGTGTAATTTGTGTGATTTTTTCTTCTATCGCTTCCAAATTTCCTTCCCAATCAGTTTTTTGACTGTGCATTTGCATATCTAATAAGCCAAAAGTGAATTGTCGCATATTGTAGTAGCCGGACAAAAAATTGTCGTGAAGTTTTATTTTTTCTATCAAATCGGCTTTGATAGGTTCATGATTTTGATAATGAAAGGCAAATGTTTGCAAAAATTCGGTTTCGGTGGCCCAATGTTCCATGATTTGAGATGGTAATTCAACAAAATCTCTTACAACGGATGTTCCTGACAATGAATTATATCTCACTTTTGACAACAACCCGTGTAAACCGTGTCCAAATTCGTGCAAGAAAGTACTTACTTCGTTGAAGGTTAACAAAGAAGGCATATCAGCAGTTGCAGGTGTAAAATTGAATACCAGCGATACTATCGGAAGTATTTTGTTGCCATCAGCATCAAAACCTTGATCTTTAAACGATGTCATCCAAGCTCCGTTGCGTTTACTATTTCTCGGGAAGAAATCCATGTAGAGTGTACCAATCTTTTCTTCGTTTTCAAAAATTTCGTATGCTTTTACATCGTTTTGATAGACAGGTATTTTTGAATTTTCTTTGATGTGAATGCCATAAAGTTGTTCGGCTAACGAAAAAATGCCTTTTTGTACATTTTCTAATTGGAAATAAGGTTTTACTTCTTGTTCGTCATATTGAAAATGAGCAAGTTGATATTTATTTGCATAGAAGGACCAGTCCCAGGCTTGCAATTCTCCTTCAAAATGGTTTTCATAAGCAAATTCGGTCAACATTTTCACTTCTTCTTGTGAAACCGGCTTAAAAATATTGATCAATTGATGAAGAAAATCAAATACTTCTTTGCTTGATTTTACCATCCTTTCTTCTAAAACATAGTCAGAATAGGTTTGATACCCAAGTAGTTGTGCTAATTCTTTCCGCAAGTGGAGAATGTCAAAAATAGTTTGTGAATTGTCAAATTTTCCACCAAAGGCACGGCTATTATATGCGAAATAGATTTTTTTTCGTAAATCTCTATTTTCTACATATTTAATAAATGCGGAGTAACTTGGCATAGATAGGTCAAATGACCAACCGTTGTCGTGCGATTTTTCTAATGCCTTTGCATGGGCAAGTGCTAATTCGTTTTCCGGTAGTCCTTTTAATTGGTCTTTCTCATTTTCAGGAAAATACATTTCAAATGCAGTAGTTGCACTTAAAAGATTGTTTTTGAATTGCAGACTTTTTTTTGACAATTCTTCTACCAATTTTTCGTAGCGTTTTCTATCGTTTGCATTCAAATTGGCACCATTACGGCAAAACGATTTATAATTGTCAGTCAGCAGTGTAAGAGCGTCTTCCGCCAAATTTAAAGAATCACGTTTCTGATAAACATGCTTAATTTTCTGAAAGAGTGCATCATTTAAGAAAATATAGTTGGAAAACTCTACTTCTATCGGAATCAATTTTTCGGCAATTTCTTGTAGTTCTTCGTTTGATTCTGCTTCCAAAAGATTATAGAAAATATTGCAAATATCACTATATAGCATGCCATTTTTGTCCAAGGCGACAATGGTATTTTCAAAGGTTGGTTCTTCAGGATTGGCTACTATTGCATCTATTTCTTGTTTGGCTCGGCTGACAGCAAATTGTATGGCTGGCAAAAAATCTTCAGACTTAATTTTGTCAAAAGGAGGTAGTATCCAGTTGTTTAACAATGGGTTGTTGTTTATTTCTTTTTGCATAATCTTTTTTTTGCAAAGATAACACAAAATTATGAATTAAAATTGCTTATTGCTTCTTGCCGGATGAGGTTTGTTTAGGTATGAAAATTTCTTGTTTTAGTGAGATGTTGAAAGTGACTTATGTCAAAATAAATTGAGTTTAAATTATTTTAGTGTTTGATTGTTAGAAAATTATATGATTAAAAATATTGCCATATAATTTTTTGCACAAATATTTGAAAAAAAATGTTATCTTTGCACTTGGTTTGTAAGTCGGCAATCATGTAAAAATTTGCCGGTTATTTAAAAGATTTTCAATAGAATATAGATTGATGGTAAAGTACAAAAGAATTTTATTAAAAATAAGTGGAGAGTCCTTGGCAGGAAAAAGCGGCAGCGGTATAGATACCGAAATGCTGAATTATTTTTCAACAGAGATTAAATCTGCAGTTGATTGTGGAGTGGAAATTGCAGTTGTAATCGGTGGCGGAAATATCTTTCGCGGATTACAAGGTGCTAAAAACGGATTCGACCGTGTACAAGGGGATTATATGGGTATGTTGGCTACTACTATCAATAGCATGGCTCTACAAGGAATGTTAGAATCTTTGGGAATAAAGTCTGTTGTGTTAGGAGGTTTGGCAATAGACCCTGTATGTGAAAAAATGAGCAGCAGGCGTGCTATGGACTATTTGAAGCAAGGCAATGTTGTAATCATAGCCGGAGGGTCTGGCAATCCGTTCTTTACTACTGATTCTGCAGGTGCTTTGCGAGCTATAGAAATCCATGCAGATATATTGCTTAAAGGTACTAGAGTGGATGGTGTATATGACAAAAATCCGGAAACATGTCCTGATGCAGTGAAATTTGATGAAATTACTTTTGATGAAGCTTACGAAAGAAATCTTCATATTATGGATTTGACGGCATTTACACTTTGCAAAGAAAATAATATGCCTATAATAGTATTCAATATGAATACGCAAGGCAATTTATATAAAGTGGTAAATGGAGAAAAAGTAGGTACAAAAATTTTAAACGAATAAACTATGGCAGAAATTGATCAAATTCCTCAAGAGGAAACACCGGAAGAAAGAAAAAGGCGGGCAAAAGCAAAAAATAGAGTCAATATGCGTATTCATTGCACCATATTTATTTTAGTATGTGCATTGCTTTGGGTATTGTATTTTTTTCTGTTCAAGGATAGTGATTTAGGTCGTTCAATGTTGAAATTTTGTGCAGGATTGACACTTATTTGGTTTATTATTGTCTATTTTCACTATTTGGTGGTATTCAAATGGGGAAAATCTTATGTAGACAAAGAGGTGAGAAAATTGCGTAAGAAAGAACAACAAGAAAAAGAGAAAGAACAACAAGAGCAAATGGAATCAGGAGCTGTTGAAACACAAGGCAATGATGGTCCTTTTGCTGAAGAATAATTATAAAACAAATAAATATTATGGTAACAACAAGTAGTGAATGTTTGAGTGAAATGAAAAATGATATGACCAATTCACTCAACTTTTTGAAAAAAGAATTAGAGCAAATTAGAGCAGGCAAGGCTAATCCAAAAATGTTGGAAGGTGTCAAAGTAGATTATTATGGTACGCCGACCCCTATTGAGCAAGTGGCAAGCATAGGCACACCGGATCCTAAGCAAATATTGATTCAACCTTGGGAAAAAAGCATGATAGGACCTATTGAAAAAGCGATAATGGCTGCCAATTTGGGTTTCAATCCACAAAATAATGGAGAAATAATCCGTGTAATAGTGCCAACTTTGACGGAAGAAAGACGTAAAGAATTGGTAAAAAGAACAAAACAAGAAACCGAACAAGCAAAAGTCAATATAAGAAACATTCGTAGAAATGCCAACGATCAAGCCAAAAAATTGAAAGACAATGGCGTTTCAGAAGACGAAATCAAAAAGTTGGAAAACGACATCCAAAAAGCAACCGATACCTTTATTGCTGATATTGACAAGTTGTTTGCCATGAAAGAGAAAGAAATAATGACTGTTTAACATAAGATTAAGTAAAAGAAATGAGTATAACTAAATTAGATCAACTTTTAGAAGTTGTAAAAGCTAAAGGTAAAAAAAGATTGGTAGCAGCATACGCTAACGATGCTCACACCATAGAAGCTGTGTATAATGCCATACAGGCAGGTATAGTAGAAGCTACATTGGTCGGCGATGAAGAAACAATTAAAAATGTTTGTAAAGAACATAACTTTGATGCATCGGTATTCAAAATAGTACAAGAAGCCGATGAAACCAAAGCCGGCACCGTAGCTGTAAGTCTTATCAACAAAGGTGAAGGCGACATATTGATGAAGGGTTTGCTCAGTACTGACAAATATATGCGAGCTATCTTAAACAAAGAAAATGGTTTGATGCCCGGTAAAAAGAACGATATGCTTACTCATATAGCTGTTTTCCAAATACCGAAATATCACAAATTGTTGATAGCAAGCGATGTGGCAATTATTCCTGCTCCGGATATGAAGCAAAAACAAGCCATATTGGGATATTTGGTTAGCACTGCCAAATCCTTACAAATAGAAAAACCGAAAGTAGCTGTATTGGCTGCAACCGAACAAGTATCTACCGGCATGCCGGCTTGTGTAGAAGCCGCTATTATCTCTAAGATGGGAGACCGTGGTCAGATAAAAGGAGCTTTGGTAGATGGTCCTTTAGCATTGGATGTTGCCATAGATAAAGAAAGTGCTCAAATTAAGAAACTTACAGGTGAAGTAGCAGGTGATGCCGATTGTTTGTTATTCCCGAATATAGAATCCGGCAACGTGTTCTATAAAGCTTGCACCAAATTCGGCGGAGCTGAATTGGGATGTATGGTAGTCGGTGCAAAAGTGCCTTGTGTACTTACCTCACGTGGAGATTCTGCAAAAACAAAGATGTATTCTATTGCTTTGGCAGCAATTTCCGCAAAATAATAATAGAAAATCATTTTGTATTTTTTAATTCATTTTACAGCCGTAACTTTCTGTTACGGCTTTTTTATTTGTTGAAAATCAGTTGCTTGTTTTAAAATAAAAAAAACATCGACGAAAAGTTGATTGATATTGATTTTTTTAGTATTTTAGCAAATTGAAATTTTACGTATTAAAAATATGATTAAAGGATTACGAAAGTTAGGTTATTTGTTTGCCATGATGCTGATAATCAATATTTCAGCATTTGCTCAAAAATCTCCATCTGCCGAAGCTGACAAAGCGTTTGCAACGTTTCAATACACAGAAGCAGCGGAATTATATAAAAAAGCATACGGAAAAGTTAAGAAGAATCCGGTTGAAAAACGCCGTATTATGTTCCGTATGGCAGAATGCTATTCCATGAGCGGAGATTTGAAAAAAGCAGAGCAACAATATTTGCGTTTGGAAAAAGTCAATTATCAAAAAGACAATCCGCTTATTTTCTTGCGTTTAGCAGATATTTATAGAATTAAAAAGGATTATCCGACCGCTTTGAAGTATTATGAAAAATATCAGAAATTGCGTCCAAAAGATCCGAGAGTAGAATCTAGAATAGAATCTTGTAAAGTAGCTCCGCAGTGGATTAATAATCCAACTCGTCATGAGGTGGAGAACATGAAAAAATGGAATACTGCTCAAAGTGATTGGTCTCCGGCATGGGGGCTTCCTACTAAAGAAAATCAAATAGTATTTACTTCTTCTCGAGAAGGTAGTACCGGTAAAAATATGGATGTATGGTCAGGTCAGGCATTTTCAGATTTATATAGCACTACCAAACCAAAAAGCAAATTGGTAGATTTTCCGGGGGAATGGACTACTCCTGTTTTGTTAGATAAAGAAAATATTGTCAATTCGGATGCCAACGAAGGTGAAGCCACTTTCAATCCTAAAGGAACAACTATGTATTTTACTCGTTGTCCTAACGAAAAAAAGACTCTTTCTTATTGTAAATTGTATCAAGTTACTAAAAAAGGAAAATCTTGGGGTGCACCTACAGAAATAAAAATAGGTCCGGATTCATTCGACTATGTTCATCCTTGTATTTCCAGCGATGAATTAGAGTTGATATTTGTTTCGGATATGCCGGGAACAAATGGCGGTTACGATTTATGGTCTATTTCTCGTAGTAAAAAAAGCAAACCATTTGAAAATCCTGTTAACTTAGGTACTGTTGTCAATAGTGGAGACCACGAAATGTTCCCATCTTTGGAAAATGATTCCACTTTATATTTCTCTTCCAAAGGACATGTCGGTTTAGGTGGTTATGATATTTTTAGAACTAAAAAAGTCAATGGAGAGTGGACTACTCCGGAAAATTTAAAATATCCTATCAATTCCGAAGCAGATGACTATGGTATTATTTTCGACCATTCCAATGTAATAGATCCTGCATCAGGATTTCCTTTTGTAGAAAAAGGATATTTCACCTCTAATCGTGCCGGTGGCAAAGGAATGGATGATATTTGGACATTTAAACTCCGCCCGTTGGTTTTCACCATTTCCGGTTATGTAAGAGATAGCGTTACTAGACAATATGTTGACGGAGCAACAGTTACTCTAACTGCATCAAATGGAGTTTCTTATAAAACCACTACCGATGTAAAAGGTTATTATAGTTTTGACAAAACAAAAGTTTTGGGTGAATTGACTTATGATTTGTTGGTGCAAAAGAGCGGTTATTATGAAAATGATAATTGTAAAGGTAGAGAAACCACAGTAGGATTAACCGAAAATAAAGACTTGCGTCATGATTTCTTAATCAATCCTATTCCGAAAGAACCGGTTGTTTTGCCTGATATTTTGTACGATTTGGCAAAATGGGATTTGAAACCGCAATATGAAGATTCTTTGCGTGGTTTGTTGAAGATTATGCAAGATAACCCGACTTTGGTTATTGAGTTGCGTTCTCACACCGACTTTAGACCTATTCCAATGACCAATGATACCTTGTCACAACGTCGTGCAGAATCTTGCGTACGTTTCTTGATAGAATCGGGTATAGATCCTGACCGTTTGGTAGCAAAAGGTTATGGTGAAAAAGTACCTCGCGTTTTGGAAAAAGATAAAGTATCAAGAGGTATTACTTTCAAAAAAGGAACTGTTTTGGATAGTGCTTTCATCTTGAGTTTGCCGAAGAAAGACCAAGAAGCCGCTCACGATTTGAATCGTCGTACTGAATTTATGATTCTAAGAGACGATTATGTTCCAAAAGGACATGTAGATGCAGTAGAAGACGGCGGAGCATCCATTGTCAATATCGTAACAGAAGTTTCTATTCCGGTTGAGACAGATGAAGACTTAACTTATGGTACTTGCTATTTGAATAGCAAAACAATGAAATTCTTATTGGAACCTAAAGGTGAAAAAATGACTATTTCATACGATCAAGCCATGGCATTTTTGAAAGAAGCTATTATCACTGTAGGTGACTTTGAATTGGGAGAAAAGGCTATTGTAGCTGAAGATGGTACTATCATTGATGGCGTGAAAGTTTATCTACAAACTTTACGTATTAGCGATGATGTGATGGAAAATGTGGAAATGACGGTTGTAAAAGGACAAAAAGTTCCTGTAGTAATCGGAAGAGAAACATTTGAAGACAACTTCGGTACTTATAGAATCGATAAGGCAAATCAAAAACTTATCTTCGATAAGAAATAATAAATATTAATGTAAAAAAAAAGCAGCGATTTTCGCTGCTTTTTTTTATGGATGAATTTTAGTGAAAATTTTTTCAAATGCTTGTCTAAGTCGATTTTTATCTTTTATCAGCATTTGCAATTTTTTCAAATTGGCGGCATTGTCGGAATATGGTATCCATAATTTTAAATAGCCGCCTTCGGCGTATTTTTCGTTCAAATGTTGTAGAAATCGTTGATAATGAAATTCTTTGCTTTCGTTAGGATATTTGTCCAAGCCGAATTGAATGGTGCGAAGCAAAATCTTGTGTGTGGAAATATCCCTATCGGCTTCTGCGACAATTTTTCCGTAAATGCTTCGAGGGGCTGTTTTAGATGAGGCTCGATGGTCTTCAACGGCTTCTTTCATGATGCCGATTTTCTCTTCTGAAAACCATTTTTTAAGATTGTTGTCGGCTAAAAGAATTTTTCCCGATTCAATATGATGTGTATCGCGGTCAATGGCAATGCCTAAATCGTGATAGGCGGCAATAGTAAACACCATATTGATATTTACTTGGTAGTGAGCTGCCAATTCTAAACTTGTTTTGATAACTGTTTGAACATGGTCAAGATTGTGAGCATGGTCAAAATGAGCATATTGCGGAATAATATTTTTATTGATATAATCTGCCAAATTTGTATCTATTTCCACCATTTTGAATAAATATTTAATGTAAAAAACGAAAATGAAAATAAAAAATTGCTTAAAAGTTGCAATTGAAAAAAGTTAGGCAAAAAAATGTTATCTTTGCAACATGTTTGTAAAATATGTAAGAGCATTTTTTGTGTTGTCCATTTTGATGATAGGCAGTGGCAATTTGTTTGCTCAGGAAACAACAAACGAAGACACTACCGCTACGATGGATAAAGAAGGAGGTTTGAATTATGCTCCTGCCTATTTTTATTATCTCAATACTTCTATTGCCAAATGTAAGGATTTGCAATTGATAGATACATCAGTATTGAATGCTTATTGTGAAGATATTTCCTTAAATAGTCATCATCTTTATGCTACTTTAGGTTGTTTTGGACAGGCACAAAAAGCAATGAATTTTAATTTTTCTCGTAAACATGGCTTTCAGTATAAACAATTGCCTTATGATAGTTATTTGAGGACGTTTGAAAATTGGAAAATTTATTCATTGCCGACAGTTTATACCAATTTATCATACGATTTTGCTTCCGGAAAAGAAAATCACTTTTCGGCTACTCATGCACAACATATTTACGAAGGTCTGACATTGAATGCAGGTTTGGAAACTATCTTAGCAGAAGGTCGCTATGTCAATCAAGCATTAAGAGATGTCAATGTTGGTGTGGGTTTAGACTATGTGATGCCCAATCGACGATATGGTATAAAACTATATTATTCTTTTACAATGATGAAGTTGGGTGAAAACGGAGGTATTTTGTACGATACTGCCTTTGCTGCGAAAAAAAATGTGCGTCTGTTAGATGTTCATTTTACGACTGCAGAAAATAATACAATGGACAATCATATTTTTTTAAGGCATTATTTATCCATTTCTCCTAATGCAAAAGAAGATAAAAGAAAGGTGAATGTCGGTTATATAGTTCACGATTTGGACTATCATGCTACAAGATATATTTTTCATGACGATGAAGTGTCGGCAACCGATTTTTATGATTATCATTTATTTAATAATGATACCACCTACACCCGCATTCGTTTTCGTCAGTTGAAAAACAGTGTCTATTGGTCAAGTTATATGCCTGAAGATACCATTATTGAAAAACCGTATTTTCTTCATTTAGCGGCAGGTGTCAATCATTCTTTGAATATGGTATATGATACCACCGGTCGATTTTTAGACAACCAATTCACTCCATTTGCCACCATACAGACAAGATTGTTTGGTCGTTTAGAAATAGCTGCAGATGCGTATTTTACTATCAACGGCTACAATGCAGGAGATGTAACGGTTGAAGGAAATGTATGTCTGGATATTGGCAAGCAACATACATGGCAACATACCATAGAGACAGATGTGAAATTTTATAATTTTTCACCCGATTATATTTTTTCGCATTATTTATCCAACAATTATTTGTGGAACAATCATTTAAAAAAGCAGCAAAACTTCCTTGTTGATGTTAAATGGAAATATTTGTCCTATGAGATTAGTGCAAATTATTATATGTTGAATCATTACACTGTTTTTCAAGAAAAAAGCAAGGTAATGCAGATGGACAAATTGACCAATGTTTATCAATTGGCAGCATATATTCCGTTTACTATCAAAGGTTTTGGCTGGACGGCAAATATGTATCTGCAATATTGTGACAACAAGCAGTTGCACATTCCTGTTTTTGCCACCAGACAAACGATGTTTTACGGGTTTTATTTCTGCAAAAAGAAATTAGAGGAAAAATTATTTGTGGTGTTAGGTTTGGATTTCTTGTACAATACATCTTACTATGCCGATGCATACAATCCGGCTTTGCAACAATTTTATCTTCAATCGGATACTAAAGTTGGCAATTATGGTTATTTAGATGTATTTTTGAAAGCAAAAATAAATCGATTTGTTTTACAAGCTAAATGGACACATGCTTGGGCGGGTTTGTTTGGAAGAAATTATTATTTTACACCACATTATCCCAGCAAAGATATGGGTTTTGCCGTAGGCATTGCATGGCGATTCCACGATTAGTGGAATATTTTATCTAAAAATTCGATGAAAAGTTGAGGTTTGAAAATCAAACTGAAAACAAATCCATAAATGCCACCCCAAAAATGTGTGTTGTGGCCGATGTTGTCTTGTCCGTGTTTGTTCATATAGGCGGAATAGGCGAGATATCCGATGCCGAAAATAACAGCTGGAATGCCGATGGGAATAAAGAAAAGATATAATTTTTGTGTCGGGAAAAGCAAAATGGATGCGAATACAATGGCAGAGGTAGCTCCTGAAGCCCCAATAGCGATGTAGTTGTAGTCTTCTTTGTGTTTGATAAAATCCGGTAATGTGGAAACTATAATGGCAGAAAGATAAAGAATTAGATACATAAATTTTCCCCAGTTGTCCCACAAGTAGCAGTAAGTATCTTCTACAATAGAACCAAACATATAAAGAACAAACATATTAATAAGCAAGTGAGACCAATTAGCATGTACAAATCCATAGGAAATCATTCTATCCCATTGATTATATTGAACGATGGCTGTCGGACTAAAACACAAGCGGTTGAACCATGATGCTTGTCGAAAAGAAATGATAGAAACAGCACAAGTGATGATGATAATGAAAAAGTTGATGCTCATGCAGATGGATTAAAATAGGTGGAAAATAAAATGCCCTATTGTGCGGACACACAATATCACTGAAAACAACATCAACAATCCTCCCACCACTTTGTTGCTATAGAAGATTAGTTTGGGAGAAAGCAGGTGGGAAATTTTGTTGGCGAAATAAGATTTCAAGGTATCGGTTGAAAATATCATGATTTCTATACCGATAAGAAATATTACTGCATTAGCAGTTGTTCGATTACTGGTAGCAGAAACAACAATCGCCAGCCACATCATCCACAAAAATGGATTCATAATATTGAGAAAGAATCCTTTGCCGATTTGAGTAAATACGTCTCCCCATTTGATTTTCAGAGGGAGCGGAATTTCTATGTCATTTTTTGTTTGTGGAAGTTTTGTCCGGAGAAAAAGATAGATGCCATATATCATTAAAACAGCAGTTCCTAAAAATCCTATTATGATTTGGAAAGTGTCGTTGGCAAAAAATCGCATCAAGCCGAAATAGCATCCAAACATAAGCAAACTATCGCTTAAGGCAATGCCGATGGCTAATTGCATGCCGGAATAGAATCCTTTGTTCATGCTTGTTTGCAAAATTGCAAAAAAAGCCGGCCCAATGACAATGACAAAGGGCAATCCTAACAACAATCCTTCTAAAAATGATAGAAACACGAGTGTCTTTTAATTAAAAAATGCACATCTCTTAACGAGATGTGCATTAAAAAATTGTTTAACCACAATGATAAAATTCTTTAACAATCTCCATCATTTTGTCAGGATTTTGTTCTAATTCTTGTCGTAGATTCTTGTCATTGTGAGATTTTAAGATATCAATTACACCATTGATAATTTCCGGTGTAAATACATCGTATTTTTCAAAGATAGCTCTTTGGCTGTTTAACATTTCTGCAGATTCCCAGCAAGATGTTGGCAGACTCTTTAAGTTAGCCACCAAATCTTTATATTTATCTTCGAAAATATTAACATCTACATAGGTTTCTTTTGCTTTGTCTAAAGCATTTTCCATTTCCCAACCGGTACGAGCGGCAACTGTCAAGCCTGCCAATAGCAAATAAATGTTGGCAGAGCCGTCCGGACATCTGAATTCAACAGTTTGTTTTTGCGAACCATCGGTTGTAGTTGGTGTTTCTAATGGATTTTCGTTGGAAACCATGTCGGTTTTGGCAGTCCATCCGAGAGGAACACGTACCAATACAGAACGATTTCTGTCACCCCAACAAACGGTAGTAGGAGCTTCTTGATGTGGAACCAAACGGAAATAAGAAGTCGGATTCATATTGCCGAATGCTGTTAAAGATGGAGCACATTCCATGTAGCCGGCGATGGCTTTGCGAGCAGTTTCGTTCAATTGTCCGTCTGTCACCATGGCATTTTTACCATTGTTATCTACAATGCGAGTGTGAATGTGCATGCCGCTTCCGGCTTTTCCGACAGTGATTTTTGGTGCAAAGGTAACATCTAATCCATATTCATAAGCCAAACGACGGATAATCCATTTAGCCATAATAAGCTGTAATGCTGATTGTTCTACATCTGTAACCAAAAATTCTATCTCATTTTGTTCGTAGATTCTGCCGTCTAATGTAAAATTGCCGACTTCGGAGTGACCATATTTTATCATGCCGCCGGCTTTTGCAATTTGATACATGCATTCTCTGCGGAAGCTTTCAAACTTGGTGAAAGGACTTGATTCATGATAACCTTTTTGGTCGGTGGCTTTGAATAAATCTTCTTCATCACCGATGACATAGTATTCCAATTCGCCCATCGTTTGGAATTTCATGCCGGTAACTTTTGTAAAAGATGCTGCTGCTTTGTGTAAAACATGTTCCGGAGAAATTTCCAATGGTTGACCGTCTTTTGTATAATACGAACACATGATGCCAAGTGTCGGCAGTTCGTTGAATGGGTCTACAAAAGCTGTGCTGAAGCGAGGAATTACATATAAATCGCTGGAGCCTGCTTGTACAAAGGAGAATAAACTAGAACCATCTACGCGTTCGCCGAAAGTAAGCACTTGTTCAATGTATTCTTCATCTGAAACAACAAAGTTGAGCGTTTTGATACGTCCATCTCCACCAACATAGTGAAAATCAACAATTGCAATGTCATTCTCTTTGATGTATTGAAGAATGTCTTTCTTTGTAAATTCGTCAGGGTTCTTGCCTAAAAACTTAACCAATGGGTTAAGGTAATTTTTTTCTGCTGTACTCATACCTAATTTATTTATTGTATTTTATTTTTTTAATATTTCAAATGAAAGTAATTTGCAAATATACAACTTTTTGTTGAAATGGGCAAAGATTTCAAAGAAAGTTTTTTCTTTATGTATAGTATTGAAATTTAGAGTTTTTTCTTTTGCCAAGGAGCTTTTTTGAGATAGATGAAAGAAAATAGACCAATGAAAAAATTGTAGAGCCATTCTGCAGTCCAGACAAAATGGATAGGAACTAAGATTGACATGAAATAAATGTAGATTAAATAGGTGCCGATGATGCTACATTCTATTACAAAGGCGGCATGTGTGTTGCCGGTGCCTGAAACAGATTCGAAGAAAATGGTGCTGCCTGAAAGTATCAACGTGGCAACGGCTATTATATAAATGGTGGGTTGTGCCAGTGTGGCCAATGTAATATCATCGGTATAAATTTGTATAACTTGCAATGGGATAATACAAACAATCAAAGCTAAGGGCAATGCACAGAGAACACTGTTTTTAATAATTTTCCATAGCGTAGAAAACACTTCTTCGCTACGACCTTCACCGATCAATCTGCTTGTAAGAGTATTGGCAGTTGAGGCGAAGGCAAATGAAGGAATAACGAGCACCATATACACACTTCGAACCAAGGAGGATATGCCGATTGCCATTTCTCCCATCTTTTCTATCATAATAAAAAATACAAACCAAGAACCAAAAGAGGCAAGACGTTGTAGCATGCTTGGAAATGCAATTTTGATAAGATTACTCATCAATGATTTGTCGATAGAATGAAATTTGAAAATTTCATATTTTTGTGGCACAGCAAAATAGGTATATATGATAAAAAACAAGCATGCTGATATTTCCGCCGATAAAGATGCAATGGCGGCTCCTGCAATTCCCATTGGTGCAAATCCCCAGTGACCAAAAATAAGAGCATAATCTAAAAATATGTTTACAATGGCCATAATGACTGTTGACAGGGTGATGGCTTTGGTGTTGGAAATTCCTACATAGAGCGAGCGGAACAAAAAGTTGAACACCACAAACATAATTCCAAATTGACGGAAATTAAGATATGTTTTTGCAGAGGTGTATATATTGTCGGAACTGATAATTTTATCTAACAATAGTCCGCTACTGAAATAGAGAATACTCAATAGTGCCAATCCTAATAGAAAAACAAAAAAGGCACCATGAAAAAATATTTTTCCGATATTAGAAAAGTTTCCTTCTCCATAGCGTCTGGCAATAAAAATTTGTATGCCGACAGCAAACCCCATGGCTAAGGTAGTGAAAACAAAATAGTACATACCTGCCATCATGGAGGCACTGAGTTCTATCATGCCCAAGTGCCCCAAAAAGGCTGTGTCGGTGAAAGAAATGATGGTTTGTGTCATAAACCCTAACATGATAGGGCATGCAATTCGCCAAATTTCTTTGTTGCTGATGGAAGTTTTCATCTTGTAGTCAATTTTGCAAAAGTACAATTTTTTTTCGGCATTTTTTGTCTATTTATTTAGTATAGAAATGACATAGCATCAAAAAGCAATTTATAAAAAATTTTCACTCAAATATGTGTATAAAAATTTAACAAGAGTGTCATAAGTGTCATAAATTTTAGATATTTTTGCAAAAAAGAGTTATGTGTCAAAAGGATGAGGATAGGTATTTTCTGCAACAGGCAATCGATTTGGCAGTAAAAAATGTTGAAAGCCAAGGAGGACCATTTGCTGCTATAGTCGTTAAGGACGGAAAAATAGTGGCAACAGGTGCCAATAGGGTAACTGCCAACAACGATCCTACCGCACATGCAGAGGTGACAGCTATTAGAAATGCTTGTAGTCAATTGAATGCTTTTCAGTTGGAAGGTTGTACTATTTATGCAAGTTGTGAGCCTTGTCCTATGTGTTTAGGTGCCATTTATTGGGCTCGTCCGGCAAGATTGGTGTTTGCTGCCGACAGATTTCAAGCAGCCGATGCAGGCTTTGATGATGAATTTATTTATCAAGAGATTAACTTAAAAATGGAATTGCGACATCTGAAAACCATACATATTACCGATTTGGATTCATCCAAGCCATTGGAAATGTGGAAAAAAAGTAGTGGAAAGATAGATTATTGATATGGAAGAAGAAAAAAAACATAAGGCAGGTTTTGTCAGCATTTTGGGTAATCCAAACGTAGGAAAATCCACTTTGATGAATATTTTGGTAGGTGAGCGATTGTCTATCATCACCAACAAAGCCCAAACCACTCGTCATAGAATTATGGGCATTGTTAATGGAGAAGATTTTCAAATAGTCTATTCTGATACACCGGGAGTGTTGAAGCCGAGTTACAAAATGCAGGAATACATGATGCAATATGTAGAAACGGCTCTGCAAGATAGTGATATTCTGCTATATATGGTAGAAGTAGGTGAGAAAAATCACCATGAAGCACTTGTAGAAGAGATGAGCCATTTGACTATTCCCATTATTTTAATCATTAATAAGATAGACAAGGTGTCGGCAGAAGAAATTGAGCGATGCCGACAGTATTGGGAAGCATTGATACATCCTAAAAAAACTTGTTGTATTTCTGCTTTGAAAGATGACAATGTGTCATCGGTGGTGGAGGCAGTGGTGGAATGTTTGCCGGTGGCACCTCCTTATTTTCCAAAAGACGAACTTACTGACCGTTCTATGCGGTTTTTTGTATCGGAGATTATTCGAGAGAAAATACTCTTGCTGTATAAGAAAGAAATTCCTTATGGAGTGGAAGTGGTGGTGACGAGTTATAAAGAAGAACAAAATATAACAAGAATAGAATCAACAATATATGTAGAACGAGAAAGTCAGAAAGCCATTATTTTAGGACATCAAGGAGCGGCTATCAAAGAATTGGGAACACAGTCCAGATTGGCGATTGAAGACTTTATTGGCAGCAAAGTGTTTTTGTCGTTGAGTGTAAAAGTTCAGAAAGACTGGCGTAATGACGACAGTAGATTAAAAAAATTCGGTTACGGTAGTTAAATGGTAGAAAAAGTAAAAGGCATAGTATTACGGAAATTTGATTTCAATGACAATAAAGATATTGTCAAAATCTATACCGAAACCGGCACCAACTCCTATATGTGCTATCGTAAGTCCAAAGGGAGCAATGTGGCGGCTTTGCAGCCGATGACGTTGGTGAATTTTTGTAGTGAGAAAAAACATGCTTCCGATTTTGCCTTTTTGAAAGATGTACAATATATATCTTCAGTCAGTAGTGAAGGTTACGAGTTAACGAAGACTGCCGTTGCCATGTTTATCAACGAAGTGCTATACAAATTGCTGTTCAATGCCGGTGAAGATGCCGATTTGTTTGATTTCTTTTATCAAACTTTGCAGGATTTTTATAGCCATAGTTTTTCACCGGATTTTCATTTACGATTTTTGTTGCATAGTGCTATGCGTTTGGGTTCTATGCCTATGGACAATTATTCTCAAGGTAGCGTTTTTAATATTATTGATGCTCGCTTTGAGCAACAAACTGCCAACGAAATGGATAAAATGACAGCTTATTATTTGCACGAGTTGCTCAATAGTCCGATTTTTCCAACCTCACAAGCGGATATTGTCCCATATAGTATTCGTAATTCATTGTTAGACACCTTGTTGAAATATTATACAGTACATATAATAGATTTGTCTGCTTTGCATTCTTTAGATGTATTGCGGACAGTTTTGCATGAATAAAACATCAAATAGTAAAAAAGTGATATAAAATGCAAACAAATAATTAACCATTATGAAAGGAAAGACTCGTTGGAATATGAAAGTATCTTTGTCGGCATTGATATTGATAGTCTCCATAGCGGTGATGGTGATTATTGCCATCTACAAAAATGACGATATGTTTGAAAATACCGTTACTCGTTATGGCAAAGAAATTGTCGGCAGATTGGATAAATACCAAAAGAAGCATCAAACATTGCCGAAAGATTTGTTGGTATTGTATCCTGACGATGAGTCGATAGAAGAATTGTTTCATTATCAAATTATTAATGATACTACTTATGAGTTGTCGTTTGTCTTGAAAGACGGACAAACAAAGGTTTATCAATCCACCACCAAACAGTGGACAAAACATTAATATTTATGGCAAGAAAAAGACAGAAATCGGATAAATTTACAACGAATACCTTGTTTGAAGCACAGGTGTTGGCAGTTTTTTCTAAAAATCCATATCAGTATTTTAACTATAAGCAAGTTTCTGCACAATTAGGTATTAACGATAAAAGTGACAGGGAATTGGTCAAAAAAACGATTACCGATATGTTGCAGCATCAAGTGTTGGTAGTCGGTCAAAGAGGCAAATTCAAACTCAATCCTATTCATGTAGAAATGAATCCTGACAATATTTTGGAAGGTCGTTTGCTGATGAAACCTACAGGCAAAGCCTACCTATTGTCAGAAAATCCTGAAATTGAAGATGTTTTTATTGCTGCCAACAATACCCATCATGCTCTCAATGGTGACCGGGTGAAGGTGCAGTTGTTTCCCGCCCGTAACGGCAAACATCCGGAAGGCCGCGTAGTGGAGATATTGGAACGTAGCAAAAAACTGTTTGTAGGCACGATTAATTATTCTCGAACAATTCCTTATTTTATTCCTGATGATGTTAATATGCCTATTGACATATTAATTCCACGGGAAAACCTTCACGGTGCCAAAAACGGGCAAAAGGTGGTAGTGGAAATTACAGAATGGTCCGACCATGTGAAAAATCCTTTTGGAAACGTAAAGCAGGTATTGGGATATCCTGGCAACAACGATGTGGAGATGAAGTCTATTTTGATAGACCAAAATTTTGCTTTGGAATTTCCGAAAGCAGCAGAGAGGGAGGCGGAAAATATTTCCACCACGATTCCGGAAAAAGAATTGTATGCCCGTAGAGATTTCCGCAATGTGCTCACTTTCACCATCGATCCTGCTGATGCAAAAGATTTTGACGATGCCTTGTCTTTTAAAAAAATGGAAAACGGGCACTATCAAGTGGGTGTACATATTGCCGATGTATCTTTTTATGTGAAAGAAGGCGGGGCAATAGATCAAGAAGCCTATCAACGGGGCACTTCCGTCTATTTGGTGGATAGAACCTATCCCATGTTGCCGGAAAAATTGTGCAACCTGCTTTGTTCATTGCGACCCCATGAAGATAAATTGTGCTATTCGGTTGTTTTTGAATTAGACGACCAAGCAAAAATCCATAAGCAATGGATAGGCAGGTCGATCATCAATTCCGATAGACGCTTTAATTATGAGGAAGTGCAGGAAATTATTGAGACTAAAAAAGGTGAATTCGCCGAAGAAATTCTCACCTTGGACCGACTGGCAAAAATACTCCGAAAAGAGCGTTTTGACCATGGGGCTATTGATTTCGCCACAGAGGAAGTGAAATTTATCTTAGACGAAAATGCCAAACCGATAGGCGTTTATATATGTGAAAACACCGATTCACATCAATTGATAGAAGATTTTATGTTGTTAGCCAATCGCAAAGTGGCAGAGAAAATCGGCAAGGTAGCCCAAAATCAGGAGACCAAAAGTTTTGTCTATCGTGTTCACGACAAACCTTCTGATGAAAAAATCAATACTTTTAATACCTTCTTGGAAAGAATCGGCTACCAAATGCGTCTGTCCGGCAGCAAGAATTTATCTGCATCAATGAATGGTTTGTTGAAAGATATACAGGGCAGGCAAGAGCAAAACATGATACAAACTCTGGCGATTAGAACCATGCAGCGAGCTGTGTATTCCACCGACAATATTGGACATTATGGTTTGGCATTTAAATATTATACACATTTTACATCTCCTATCCGCCGATATCCCGATTTGATGGTGCATCGTTTGTTAACCCGTTATTTAACCGGAAAACCTTCTGTCAACAAAGAGGAATTGGAAGAAAAATGCAAACATGCTTCCGATATGGAACAAAAGGCAACCGAGGCAGAAAGAAATTCTATTAAATACAAGCAGGCGGAGTTTTTGTCCGACAAGATCGGGCAAGTGTTCGACGGTGTCGTCTCCGGTGTCAGCAAATGGGGCATCTGGGTGCAGTTGGATGATTCCAAATGCGAGGGAATGGTGTCAGTGAAAACGCTGACAGACGATTTCTACTATTATGACGAAGAAAACTATCGCTATATCGGACAACACAGCGGCAAAACCATCCGCTTGGGAGATGCTGTCAGCGTGAAGGTAAAAGCTGTTGATCAAACTAAAAAACAAATGGATTTTGTGTTTGTAAACGAATAAAATCCGATGCTTTGAATCGAAAAGAGCTTACTTTGAATTCTTAATGCAAATAGTTTTGCATATATTCATTTTATAGACAAATCCGCAGTAAAAATCCATTTTGCTATGTTCTTTTTAGCAAACGTAACATATATTACCGTAATGTATGTTACGATTTTGAATTTATAAGTACCACACAAACAGATGATAAGAAAGGATTTATGTTAGAAAAATGCAAATAAATTACATATCTTTCATTGATAATGTAAGAATTTCTTTTGTATATTGCTGAAGTTGGGGGTGTAGAGACAAGAAATGATCTATTTTATTTTGTAAGGCGTAGAAATCAATGTTTTTTGCTTGGCGTTTGATTTCTCCTATACGAAGAAGTTGTTCTTGCTCATTAACAAGGATTATGTCAATTTCGTGTTGTCCTTTCTTGTCCCAGAATTGTCCGATATCTGTGTATTTGCCGGATTCTTTAGCTTGTTGACGGAAATATCGCTCCAACATAATACCGGAACAAGTCTGATAGTCTCTCTTGACCATCTTTCTCAGTAGTGTAAAGTTATCGGATTCTACATAATTCATGTATTTGTAGAAAAATCGGAACCAAATCGTCAAGAAGTTATCAGAGATAGTATATTTGACGGTTTTGGAAGCCGGTTTGCTAAATATCGGACGCAACTGAGCAATAATACCGAAGTCTTTCTCTAATTTGCTAAGGTAGCCGCCGATTTCCTTCACCCCTGTTGCATTTTCTATATCTCCCCGGGTGTTTATTCCTCGCGAAATGCACTCCAATATGGAGAAATAGATGCTGTATTCTTTTCCTATTTCCTCAATTAGCAGATTTTTTCCTTCATTGATAAATAGTGACTGTTCTTGAAAAATCACCTCTATCATCTTTTTCCACGTCCATGCTTTGGCCGTCATCAGCAGTTCTACATACCAAGCTACACCACCTGTGAACATGTAAAGAGCAAGCAAGTCTTCTTGTGTGTAGTGGGGATTGAAATCTGCAAGAATTGTTTTCAGTGTGTCGGTGCTGAAAGCCTTTAAATTTATAATATGGCTTGCGCGAGAGAATAGCGGTTCTTTTGCATCCTCAAAGATATGCTTCATCATGGAATAGACACTGCCGCTGAGTAATAAATTTATCCGGCTTTCGTCTTTGTTTAGGTCCCAAACCCGTTGTATGTCGCCAATGATAGAGGAATCTATTTTCTCCAATTCTTGAAATTCATCTATAATCAACGTGAAAGGAGTATATTTTGAGATACGCATCAAATGTTCCAAGAGAGCGGCAATACGCGTGTACCGGCCAATAGGCATATTCAACGATCGCTCCACTTCTTCAACAAATTGTTGGCAAAGGATACTTTCACTTTTGCGTGAGGCAAATAAATATACAGACGGTTTGCCTTCAATGGCTTTCAGTAGTAGTTTGGTTTTCCCGATACGTCTCCGTCCTACCAATACTGTCATCTGCGAATGTTCACACGATGTAACCTCAATTTCATGCAATAACTGCAACTCCTTTTCACGATTATAGAATTTCATTTTTTCTTTGAATTTTTATAAACGTAACACGTATTACCGTAATGTGTGTTACGATTTTCAACTTGCAAAAGTACAACAAAATTTTGAAATAAACAAAGATTTAGGGCAAGAAAATGCAAATAAATTACATTTGAAATGCTCTTGGAGGTAATGTCGCGAAAAATGTTAAGCCAGTAAAGGATATGTGGCGAATAGTTCCAATGCGGAGGCGGTTTCGGGGATAAGTTGCTTGCGGGCGAAATTCTTGGATTGATTGTCCATGAGAACATCTCCGATTCCTTGCATCAGTATTCGGGAACTATATTCTCGCACTTTTTTTGCACATTGTTGTGCATACTCGCTGACGGACATATTGGTACGCATGCGGACAATCTCTTCGTTAATCGCTGTGCGTTTTTGCAAGAAAAACCATACATCGTAGATGTCGCGTGGAGTAATTCGTTCGCCTAATGCACATAGTTTATGTGCAAACATGTCCGGTAGTGTCATAACACGAATATCCGTGCCGAGTAGTGAGCGAATTTCATAGTGGTTGGGATATTCGCGATTGCTGACTTCCACTTTCAACATCCGTTCGTCCTTGCCGTAGTTGAGCACCAGAATCAGACCATAAAATTTCATAGCTTCATCGTCAATAGTGCCGAATTTCAGCAGCAAACGATGTAATTCTTTATATACATATTTTGATTTTGTAGCATCTAACAAGGTAAAATCCAAATCGGTAGAAAATCGCGTCAAGCCATGGAAGAGCATTAGCGAGGTGCCTCCTTTGAATGCCAGCAGTTTGCATAATTCAGGATGACGAAATATCGCCAGCAGTAATTGTGTCAAGTAATAGCGGTGTTTGTTGATATCCATAGTTTATTGATTTAAAAGCATTTCTACGCGTTTGGTTAATGTCGGAGAATTGTAAACCGGCAAAATTTGTCGGATAAGATTCTTTTTTAAGGGATGCAGATTGTCGAAATAGCATTGTCCGCTACTGAGGTAGAGCATATCCAGAAAAGCTCGCTCCGGTGTGGCAATGGCAATATTGTCGTGCTGTTCAATGCCCGCCATGTTCATCCATATTTTGGGATTGATTTGCCGGAATACATAGGAACGTTTATCCACTTCGATAATGCGGTTTTGGTAGCTGATGCAGGTAATATCCGAACTGTATTGAAACGTTACACCGGCACGTGCCAACACGTACTCAAGAGAGATATAAGACGGTTTTAGCAATGCACAAGCCATTTCTTGTTCATTGTATGCCGGTTTGGTATAAATGCCCTTTCGCGGATTTAGCAGGGCTCCTTTTTTGGCATAGTAAATAAGAGAACGTCGTAATGACTGCCGTTCTTTTTCTTCACATGTCATGGCTAACCATTGAGGGGTAAACACCGTCCGTGAACTGGATAATAGGATATTCAAAATATTCATAAGCAAGCTGTATATACAAAAATTTTGTATTTTCAGCTTGCAAAAGTACAACAAAAATTTGAATTAGAAAATAATTTTTTAAGAAAAAATCAATTTGATTTTTAAAAAGTTCAGGTTAGAGTTTATAAAATGAAGAAAAAATGCTATCTTTGCACTTTTATAGTATTATATTTGGTATAGAATAACTTTAGATTTTTGAGAAGATATAATGCTGAAAATGAGAATTTTAAAAATTTAACAAAAAAATAAAATTTTTAGTTATTGTATTGATAGAATAAACATTATAAGATATGAAAAAGATAAATTTTTTAACATTTATTTTAGGTTGTTTATGCAGTATAGCAACTGTATCAGCACAGACAGTATCACTTACATTTACAGGTAGAGATGCTACCAATAATTATGTGCAATTGGATAGCATAACAATTACCAATTTAACCAAAAGTTGGCAAGAAACAATTTACTGGCCGGATACAGTACTCACACTTACCAATAAAACAGGTATTTCCGATGTTCAAGAACAGGAGATAGGTCTTTTTTCATATCCCAATCCTTTCAATGGTACAAGTTCGGTATTGCTTACGATACCACAAAGTGAGGAAGTGTATATGGCTGTGTATAATATTACAGGTCAGCGAGTAATGGAGTTTAGTTCGCAATTAGAAGCCGGGATCAATCATTTTGACATAGGTTTCCAGAAACCACAAGTTTATTTCTTGGTGGTAAACACCTTAGAAGGGCGTATGGTACAAAGACTCGTTAATGTAGGGCATTCCGGGGATAATTATATAAAGTTTAGAAGTACCTTGCCGCTTTCAGAGGAACAAACCTCCAAAATTCAAAAACGGCAATCCTCGCAACCATTTAGTTATGGAGATATGATGGAATATATGGGATATGCTACTATTAATGGTAATATGGAAGAAAGCCAACGTATTACGCAGGCACAAGGAACATCACAAACATTTATTTTACAATTTGATGTAACAAAGGCAATATTACCAACATTAAATACATTCACAGCCAGTAATATTACTACCACATCGGCAGTTAGTGGAGGCCATATTACATCCGATGGAGGATCTTCGGTAACAGCCCGCGGTATTTGTTGGGATACAACGTCTAATCCCACCATTAGCAATAATCATACAACCGATGGTTTAGATACAGGCAGTTTTACAAGTAATATGACCGGACTTACAGCAGGAACAACCTATTACTTACGTGCATACGCTACCAATTCTGCTGGTACAGCGTATGGTAACCAAGTTACATTTACCACAGATGCAAAAATTAATTCTCCCGTATTTTCTGTTAGTGCTACCGATTCTGTAATATTTTCTCCCGGAAATTTGCAATGGAGTGCCACCAATGGGGGCAATACCGCTACCACCCATATAGTGGCAGGCAATGGCACTGCTGCAGGTACATGGCGTTTTGCTCCACACCAATGGGATACCATCGGGGCAAACAATGGAAATATTTCCTCTACCTATACCGGTTGGATAGACTTGTTTGGTTGGGGCACCAGCGGATATAATCAAAAATTTCCGTATATGACAAGTACCTCATACAGAGATTATGGCAATGGGAGCAACAATATTTCAGGCACTTATTATGATTGGGGCGTTTATAATGCTATTTATAATCCTAAAACTAGTACCACCGATGCACCAGGTACTTGGCGTACATTGACAAAAGACGAATTGGTTTATTTGTTAAATACTCGTCCTACCTTATCTAGCATACGATATGCTAAAGCTACAGTATGTGGAATTGTGGGTTTAATCATTGTTCCGGATAATTGTAGTAATACTTATTATCCATTAACAAACGTGAATACAGCAAGTGCGGCATATACATCCAATATTATTGGTGCAACTGACTGGGCTAAAATGGAAAATGTAGGTTGTGTCTTCCTGCCTGCTGCCGGCAACCGTATTGGGACTTCGGTCAAATATGTCGTTGATGACGGCACCTACTGGTCGGCTACGTACTACGATAGAGGTCACGCGTACGTTTTGTCCTTCGATTCGAGCGGTCTAGGTCCCTCGTGGGACCGCAACCACTGCTACGGTCTTTCTGTCCGCCTTGTTCGGAATGTTGCCATATTGCCTATAGTCAATACTATAAGAGTGAGCAATATAACCGATAGTACAGCCGTAAGTGGTGGCAATATCACTTCAAATGGAGGTTCTTCGGTTGTAGTTCGGGGAGTATGTTGGAGTACCTCTCCTAATCCTACTATCAATACTAATCACACAACTAATGGTTCCGGTGCTGGAAGTTTTACAAGCAATCTTACGGGCTTAACAAGTAATACTACTTATTATGTTCGAGCCTATGCTACCAATGCAGCAGGTACAGCTTACGGCAATCAAGTGACGTTTTCTACTACAGGAGTGAAGTCTGATACACAATTTTCAGTTTCTGCCACACAAAAGGTTTTATTTTCTCCCGGCAACTTACAATGGAGTGCCACCAATGGAGGCAATACTGCCACCACTCATATAGTAGCAGGCAATGGTACTGCAGCCGGAACATGGCGTTTTGCCCCTAATCAATGGGATAAAATAGGATCTACCAATAGTAGCATATCTTCCACCGATACCGGATGGATAGACTTGTTTGGTTGGGGTACCAGCGGATATAATAATAAATATCCATATATGACTAGTATTACAGGAACAGATTATGGAAATGGCAATAACAATATTGCAGGTACTAATTATGATTGGGGAGTGTATAATGCTATTTATAATCCTAAAACCAATACCACTGATGCTCCGGGCACATGGCGTACATTAACCAAAGATGAATGGACGTATTTGTTGAATACTCGTACTACTTTATCCGGATTACGTTATGCGAAAGCTACAGTATGGGGAAAAGGTGGTTTAATTATTGTTCCTGACAATTGGAGTACCTCTATCCATGCATTGGATAGTACTAATACACCAAGTGCGACTTATGCATCTAATATTATTAGTAATGCAGATTGGACAACAATGGAGAATGCGGGTTGTGTCTTTCTGCCTTCTACCGGCTATCGTATTGGAACTTCAGTTTATGATGTCTTTTTTTCTGCCTACTATTGGTCAACTACAAATTTCACAAGCGGTGAGGCTTATTATTTATCTATTTCTAGGTATTCTTTAAATCCATCGGTTATTGTGGATTGCTACATTGGTCACTCTGTCCGTCTTGTGAAGAATGTGCAATAAAAAATAAAGGTTTCTAATAAATACTATAACATTGAATTTTAGGTAAAAGATATGAAAAAGATAAATTTTTTGACATTTATTTTAGGTTGTTTATGTAGCATAGCAACTGTATCAGCACAGACAGTGTCACTTACTTTTACAGGTAGAGATGCAACCAATAGATATGTACAACTCAACAAAGTGGTTGTTACTAATTTAACCAAAAGTTGGCAAGAAACAATTTATTGGCCGGATACGGTACTCACACTTACCAATAAAACAGGCATTTCCGATGTTCAAGAACAGGGAATAGGGCTTTTTTCGTATCCCAATCCTTTCAATGGTACAAGTTCGGTATTGCTTACGATACCACAAAGTGAGGAAGTGTATATGGCTGTGTATAATATAACCGGTCAGCGAGTGATGGAGTTTAGTTCGCAATTAGAAGCCGGAATCAATCATTTTGACATAGGTTTCCAGAAACCACAAGTTTATTTCTTGGTGGTAAACACCTTAGAAGGGCGTATGGTACAAAAACTCGTTAATGTAGGGCATTCCGGGGATAATTATATAAAGTTTAGAAGTACCTTGCCGCTTTCAGAGGAACAAACCTCCAAAATTCAAAAACGGCAATCCTCGCAACCATTTAGCTATGGAGATATGATGGAATATGTAGGATATGCTACTATTAATGGTAATATGGAAGAAAGCCAACGTATTACGCAAGCACAAGGCAATACACAAACATTTAGTTTAAAATTCAATGCTACACAACCAACTACTTTACCAAAACTAAGTACTATTACGGCAAGCAATATAACCGAAACATCTGTTGTTAGTGGAGGCAATATCACATCTGATGGAGGCTCACAAGTAACAGCACGAGGAGTATGTTGGGGTACGTCTCATAATCCTACTATCAACGGGAATCACACAACAGATGGCAGTGGTATAGGTAATTTTACAAGTAATATTACCAACTTAACTGGTAATACTACGTATTATGTTCGAGCGTATGCTACCAATAGTGTAGGAACGGCCTTTGGTAATGAGATAGTCTTTGTTACGGCAATACCGGCAACATTACCAACAATAAATACCTTTACGGCAAGCAATATAACGGATAGTTCAGCAACAAGCGGAGGAAATATCACATCCGATGGAGGCGCACAAGTTACAGCACGAGGTGTGTGCTGGAGTACTTCACAAAATCCAACTATTAATGATAATCACACGACTAATGGTTCCGGTACGGGTAGTTTTACAAGCAATCTTACCGGCTTAACAAAGAATACTACTTATTATGTTCGAGCTTACGCTACCAATGCTGCTGGAACAGCATACGGCAACCAAGTGTCGTTTACTGCAAATACTACAATTCCGATACTTACTACCATAGATGTAAGTAATGTAACTGAAAATTCTGCTATTTGCGGAGGTAAGATAAGTTCAGATGGAGGAACTATGGTTACAGCACGAGGTGTGTGCTGGAGTACTTCACAATATCCAACTATTAATGATAATCACACTATTGATGGGTCAGGGATTGGAAGTTTTACTAGCCATTTAGTAGGACTTGAATTAGGTAAGATATATTATGTTCGTGCTTATGCTATCAACGCCTTTGATACGGCATATGGAAATCAAATTAGTTTTATCGCAGTGTTAGATAAATCATTTTCCGTTGGTAATGGTAAATATGTGTATTTTTCACCCGGAAATCTTCAATGGAGTCCCACTAATGGAGGAGATACTCTCACTACTCATACAATAGCAGACAATCTAACGGCGGCAGGCACATGGCGTTTTGCTCCTAATCAGTGGGATACAATTGGTGCCGATAACATGAACATTTATTCTACCTATACCGGATGGATAGATTTGTTTGGCTGGGGCACCAGTGGGTATAATAATAAATATCCTTATATGGCTATTCCTATAGATACACTTTATGGTAATGGAAGTAGTAGTATTTCAAATACCAATTATGATTGGGGCGTGTATAATGCTATTTATAATTCCAAAACACAAACTACAAATGCTCCAGGTACATGGCGTACCTTAAAAGGATGGGTTGATGAATATGGGGATGAATGGGGGTATTTGCTAAGTACACGAAATACTCTATCTGGTATTCGTTATGCTAAAGCTGTGGTGAATGGAGTGAATGGTTTAATTATTGTTCCTGACAATTGGAGTAACTCTATATATGCATTGGATAGTACAAATATAAAAAGTGCAACATTTATTTCCAACGTGATTAATGCTTTAGATTGGGTGAAATTGGATTCTGCAGGTTGTGTTTTTCTTCCAGCTGCCGGCAGGCGTAATAGTTGGGATTCGGTCATCTATATCGGTTCCAGTGGTGTATACTGGTCGGCTAGGAACGTTACTGAAACAGGTGCGAGTTATATTGGGTTTTCCAATCAAAGTGTCGGTTGGGGAAGTAGGTGGCGCAGATATGGTTTGTCTGTTCGCCTTGTTCATGATATTAACAAACCAATACGAAATTTACCAGTAGTTAACACTATAATAGCCAGTAATATAACTGGTAGTTCTGCAGTTTGTGGAGGTTATATAACTTCAGATGGAGGTGCTATGGTAACTACTCGTGGAATATGTTGGAGTACTTCTCCTAATCCTACTATTAATGATTATCATACAAGTAATGGTAGTGATACAGGTAATTTTGTAGGCTATCTTACTAATTTATATGGCTACACCAAGTATTATGTTCGAGCATACGCTACCAATGCTGGCGGTACAGCATACGGCAATCAAGTTGAATTTATAACTCTTCCAACGCCTAATTTACTATTTTCCGTTACTGACACACAAAAGGTGTTATTTTCATCTGGCAATTTGCAGTGGAGTGTCACCAATGGTGGTAATACTGCCACTACTCATGCAGTAGTAGGAAATGGTACTGCTACCGGAACATGGCGTTTTGCCCCCAATCAGTGGGATACCATTGGTGTCAATAATAGGAGGTTAATAGATACTTCTTATACTGGATGGATAGACTTATTTTATTGGGGATCAAGCGGATATAATAATAATAATCCTAATGGTGGTACAATTTCGAATTATGGCAATGGGAGTAACGATATATCAGGTACTAATTATGATTGGGGTGTGTATAATGCTATTTATAATTCTAAAACCAATCATACAGATGCTCCGGGGACATGGCGAACTTTGACCAAAGATGAATGGAATTATTTGTTGAATACTCGTACAACCTCATCCGGCATACGTTATGCAAAAGCTGTGGTGAATGGAGTGAGAGGTTTAATTATTGTTCCTGACACTTGTTATCTCTCATCTAACAAATTTAGTATGCCTAATACTTTAAATGCACCATATAGTTCTAATACTATTAAAGGATTGGATTGGTTATATATGGAAAGATCAGGTTGTGTCTTCCTACCTGCAGCAGGAGACCGTAGTGGGACTTCGACCTTTCATGTTAATTATACCGGATTTTATTGGTCTGCAAATATGTCTATTATAAATAATAAATACGCATACGAATTGAAATTTGATTCGATCAGTGTAAATCCTTTGTACAGTTATTATACCGATCTTGGTCTTTCTGTTCGCCTTGTTCAAGATGTTAGCAATTTAGTTCAAAATTTACCTGTAATTAACACTATAGTAGCAAGTAACATAACAGATAGTTCTGCAGTTAGCGGAGGCAATATAATCTCAGATGGAGGTTCTATGGTTACAACTCGTGGAATATGTTGGAGTACCTCTCCAAATCCTACTATAAATGATAATCATACAAACAATGGATTAGATACAGGTAGTTTTACAAGCAATCTTACCGGCTTAACAAGTAATACTACTTATTATGTTCGAGCCTATGCAACCAATGCTGCAGGTATTACATATGGCAATCAAGTGACGTTTACTACAAAAGCAAACATTACAATTCCCATACTTACTACCATAGTGGTAAGTAATATAACCGATAGTTCTGCAGTTAGCGGAGGAATTATCACGTCTAATGGTGGAGCCGTGGTAATAGCCCGAGGAATTTGTTGGGATACATTGCCCAATCCTACCATAAATAGCAACCATACTTCCGATAGCAGTGGTATTGGTAGTTTTACAAGTAATATCACCAGATTAAAATCAGGTACAACTTATTATGTTCGAGCCTATGCAACCAATGCTGCAGGTACAGCTTACGGCAACCAAGATACATTTACTACTCCGGCAACACAAAGTAATGCACAATTTTCCGTTTCTGCCACACAAAAGGTGTTATTTTCACCCGGCAATCTGCAATGGAGTGCCAAGAATGGTGGAACTACTGCCACCACTCATGTAGTGGCAGGTAATGGAACTGCTGCAGGCACATGGAGATTTGCTCCTCAACAATGGGATACTATTGGTACAAATAATAGCAACATAGATTCTTCATACTCCGGATGGATAGATTTATTTGGTTGGGGTACCAGCGGATATAATAATAAATATCCTTATACAACAAGTACAAATTATTCGGATTATGGAAATGGTAGTATCAATATTTCAGGAACTAATTATGACTGGGGCGTGTATAATGCCATTTATAATCCTAAAACGAATACGACTGATGCACCGGGTACATGGCGTACATTGACTCAAAATGAATGGGCTTATCTGTTGAATACGCGTAGTACTATTTCAGGCATACGTTATGCAAAAGCCACTATCAATGGTGTTGAAGGTTTAATTATTGTGCCTGATGATTGGAGTACATCTATTTATCTATTAAATAATCCCAATACACAAAATGCGTTGCATACATCAAATATTATCAATGTAAATGATTGGGCCAAGATGGATGCTGCGGGTTGTGTTTTTTTGCCGTCTGCGGGTAATCGCAAAAGAGTTTCTATTAATGCTGCCGGCCCAGGTGGTTACTATTGGTCATCTACGTGTTACAATAGCGATTACGCTTATTACTTGACTTTTGGTTCGTACGATCTTAATCCATCAATAACCTTAAATCGTTATTTTGGTCTTTCTATTCGTTTAGTACGAAATGTAAATCAATAGAAAATATATTTTAGTAATTTAAAGAATTTTATATTAAATGATAAATAAAAATATAGAATATGTGTAAAAATAATAATAAAGAAGAAATAAATACATTTAAAGTAGAAAATATTCCACAAGATTTTATGGATAAAACCATAGATTATGAAAATTTTGCATTGGTTTATAGTAAAAGCCTTGGTAGTCTTATATGTAAAAAAACAAAAAGACAAATTAGACCTCAATATTACTGGGAGGGTTTAGTAAAAATAAGTCGAGAGGATGGGGAAGGCAAACCTGTTTATCGTAAATGTCGTGCTTGCAATGGAATAAACAGTGAAGAAATCGCTTTGGGGTATAGAACCCAAAAGGAACTATTCCCACAAAACAATCAAAAGAAAAAGAAGGTTATAGTTGAACGAGCAAATAATTTTTGCTATTTGTGGAAACAGTTTGATACAGCAAATAGGTCAGCTTTTCGTGCAGCAGTGTATGGTATAGGAACTACTATTGTTCTATCCATTGCGTCTATAGTGGTAACGATAATTTATTCTTGTTGTAAGTAGTTTTGAATTTATGTAAATAAAATTTGGTTCAGGACAACTTTAGAAACAAAAATATTGTATAATAGATTGAATATTTGCTCAATATAGTCAAAAAAATGTTGCAGATTTACACAAGACAACTTTAGCGTTATTTTTGTATCAATAACTAATTGATACAAAGATGAAAAATAAGTATTTAGAGCATGCTCATATTAATGAACGCACATTTAGACAAATTTTACGTTGTTTTTGTTTAGATATAGAAGCTAAAAAAGTAGCTGAAATAACTCACATTTCTCGCCAAAGTATCAATAAATTATTCTACTGTTTTAGAATTCGAATAAAGGAAATATGCGATGAAGAGACTATCTGTTCAGATGGAGAATATGAACTTGATGAAAGTTATTTTGGTGCTTGCAGAGTACGAGGAATACGAGGTCGTGGAGCAAAAGAAAAAACAATCGTATTTGGTATATTAAAGAGGGGTAGTAATGTTTCTACCTTTGTAGTTAGAGATTGTAAACATTCTACATTATTGCCTTTAATTAAACAAGTTATTTCTGACAATTCAACAATATATACAGATGGATTTACTACATATCGTCACTTAATTGGCAATGGTTTTTCTAATCATTTAACTGTTATTCATAATAATAATGAGTTTGTAAGAAATGGGAAAATACATACAAATGGTATAGAGAATTTTTGGGGATTGTGTAAAAGTAGATTAACAAAATTTAGAGGAATTGATAAACAAACTTTTATTTTACATATTAAAGAATGTGAATTTAGATATAATCATCGACATGAAAATTTATTCAATTTGCTATTAAAGAATTTTAGAAAAAAAACTCTAAAGTTGTCCTGAACCTTATTTTATTCTTTTCGTCAACACTTCTATTATCATATTTAATTAATACAAATCCCGAAAAATCATGATTTTTCAGGAATAGGAGGTGTCGAGATGTGTAAGGAGAAAAGATTTGTATGTAAAAAAAAGAGGCAATCGCCTCTTTTTTTTATTTCAACCATTTATCCAACCATCCTAAGAATTCTCTTTGCCAGAGAATGGCATTTTGCGGTTTTAATACAAAATGGGTTTCGTCAGGGAAATATAATAGTTTGCTGGGAATACCTTTTATTTGTGCTATGTTATAGGCTTGCAAACCTTCGGTGTAAGGGATGCGGAAATCATTGCCGCCATGTATCACCATAATAGGGGTGTCCCATTTGTCCACAAAGTTGTTAGGCGAAAAAGCGTAGCTGTGGGGTTCCGGTTTCTCCCAGAAAGGACCGCCTATATCGTGGTTGGCGAAAAACAATTCTTCGGTGGTGGCATACCAACTTTTGAAATTAAACATGCCGCAGTGGGCAATAAAAGCTTTGAAGCGTTTTTCGTGGTGTCCGGCCAACCAATACACAGAGAATCCTCCATAACTGGCACCTACACATCCCAAGCGGTTTTCGTCCACATAGTCTTCTTTGGCAATGGCGTCTATAGCACTAAGATAGTCTTTCATATTTTGTCCGCCGTAGTCCAAACTGATTTGGTCGTTCCAAGCTTTTCCGAATCCCGGCAAACCGCGTCTGTTGGGGGCTACAACCACATAACCCCTTGATGCCATCATTTGAAAATTCCAGCGATAGGAGAAAAACTGGCTCACCATTGATTGTGGTCCGCCTTCGCAGAACAATACGGCAGGATATTTTTTTGTCTTGTCAAAATCGGGTGGCAATATCACCCATACCAACATTTTTTGGCCGTCGGTAGTGTTCACCCAGCGTTCTTCCACTTTGATGGATGCCACACCTGCTAATTTTTCTTTGTTGACAAATGTCAATTGTTTTTCTTTTCCTGTTTTTAAATCAATGCTGTATATGTCAGACGGCACTTCCATGGATTCTCTTGTGCCATACAATTCTTTTGCTCCCAAACAGATAGAAGTATAGTCATGTTGTCCGAAAGTGAGTTGGTGTATTTGCTTTTTGGCAATATCCAGATAGAAAATTTGGTTGGTACCTTTTATCGGACTGATAAAATAAAGTATTTTTCCATCTTTGCTAAAAGTGAAATTAGATGCACCTTCTTCGAAAGTTCCGCTGTAATTTTCGGTGGTACCTTTGTCAAAATTGTGGATAAAAATACGTTTTAAATCCGATTCAAAACCGTCTGTAGCCATGCTTGCCCATACCAATAGTTTTCCGTTGGGACTGAATGCCGGGTCAATGTCGTAGCCGGGATTGGAAGCGGAAAGGTTGGTAGTGGATTTTTTTGCAATATCATATATATAAATGTCAGAATTGGTACTTAAGGCAAAATCTTTGCCGACTTTTTTCTTGCTGGTATAAACAATTTTTGTTCCGTCCGGACTGAAGCAAATTTCTTCCATGCCACCATAGTTGGGAATAGGACTTGCGAAGCGTTCTCCTTCCATAATGTCAATAGCATTTTGCATGGCAGGGAAGTCGGCAACAAAAATATGGCTGTAGGAATAGTTGGTCCATGCATTCCAATGACGATACATCAAGTCGTCGGCAATAAGTGCATTGGCTTTGGGGAGGTCTGGATAGATATCTTTGACTTCTGCATCCAATTTCACCAAATGCGTATAGAGAATTTTGCTCATGTCGGCAGAAATTTTAAATCCCTCAATACCGCCTTTTACGGCAGAAATTTTAGTTTTTTGGCTGCCATCGGGGTTGATGGTGAAAATTTGCATGTCTCCGCTTTCATCAGGAGCCAGAAAGGCAATTTTTTTGCCGTCAGGTGTCCAGACAGCTTCAAATTCGCTGATAGTCGGTGTGTTGGTAATCAATTGCATGTTGCCGCCTTGTGTGCTGATGGTGTATAAATCACGATTGCCGGTATTGGCATTGACATCGTAATGGGTGAGACCAAATAGCAGTTGTTTGCCGTCAGGAGAACATTCCATGCCGCTCAACCGATTCAAGTCCCATAGCAATTCAGGGGTATAACGTTTTTCTTGTGCATTCATAGACCAAGTGATAATGATAAAACAAATACTAATAAAAAATCCTTTTTTCTGCATATTTTTTAAATTTAAAATGCAAAGATAGTATTTTTTTAGTACTTTTGCCAAGATAAAAATTGAAAATTAAGTAAAAAAAATAACATGACAACCATTTTATATATTCACGGATTTAATTCAGCAGGAACAACTTTTAAAAGTCAGGCTCTTCGCACGGAGTTGCCGAATTATAAAATTATTTCTCCCACTTTTGACTATAAACAATTCGATTTAGCCTTAAAATTGTTGCGATCTACTTTTATTACCAACAAAATAGATATAGTGGTAGGAACGTCTGCCGGAGGTTTTATGGCTTTGTATGCAAGTGCCAAATATCATTGCAAATGTATAGCCATCAATCCGGTAACCCATTTGACAGACACTTTGAAACGATTTTTGGGAGAAAATCAAAATTATATTACCAAACAAAAATATGTTATCACCGAGCAGGATATTGAAAAATGCAGGCGGTTTGAGGAGGACGAATTTTCTAAGATAGTCTTGACAGATGAAAACACTCGTTTTTTGCTGTCAAATGACGATGAATTGTTGGGCGACCATCATTATTTGGAACAAAAATATCCGCAATGTCACCATTTTAAATATTTTGACGGATACGGGCATCGTTTTACCAGCATCAAGCCTATAGTGGCAGAAATAAAAGATTACTTAAAAAAATAGGCGGAACTTTGTTCCGCCTATTTGATGCTGACAATAGGTCATTAAGCATTTTCCAATAGAAAATGTTCTGCGTCAACAGCAGCCTTGCAACCGGCTGCAGCAGCGGTAATGGCCTGTTTATATTGTTTGTCTTGTACGTCTCCTGCGGCAAATACTCCCGGAATATTGGTCTTGGAAGTGCCGGGTTGGGTGAGAATGTAACCTTCGGCATCTAATTCCAATTGATTGTTGAAAACTTCGGTGTTAGGGTGATGTCCGATGGCAATAAAAACACCTTCTATATTCAAGATGGATTCTTGCTCGGTTTTGACATTTTTTATCTTTAATCCGGTAACATTTTTGCTGAATTTTTGTTCTTCACCCAATATTTCTACAGGAACGCTATCCCATACCATTTCGATATTTTCTGTATTAAAAACACGTTGTTGCATGGCTTTGCTGGCACGGAGTTCGTTTCTACGATGTACCAAATAGACTTTTCGGCACAAAGATGCCAAATAGGTGGCTTCTTCGGCAGCCGTGTCACCTCCGCCAATCACGGCAACATCTTTACCGCGATAGAAAAAACCATCACAAGTAGCACAGGCGGAAACGCCATAACCATTGAATTTTTTTTCAGAGTCTAATCCTAACCAACGGGCAGAAGCTCCTGTTGCCACAATAACCGTGTCGGCAATAATAATCGTGCCGTCGTCAGCGGTGCAGTGGAAGGGACGTTGTGAAAAATCTACTTTTGTGATCATTCCGGAGCGAATGTCAGTGCCAAATTTTAGAGCCTGTTGACGTATATGTTCCATCAAGTCGGTTCCTTGCACACCTTCTGGAAATCCGGGAAAATTTTCTACCTCTGTGGTGATCGTCAATTGTCCGCCGACTTGCAATCCTTCGTAGAGAATGGGATGCAGGTTGGCACGTGAAGTGTAGATACCGGCAGTATAGCCGGCAGGTCCCGAACCGATAATCAGGCATTTTGTTTTTTCTTCCATGTTATTTTGTATTAAATTGTTGATTTTGAGGATTGTTCTGTTGTTTGTTGGATTTTTTCTTCTTCTTTTTCTTGGCTTTGTTGGATTTTGTATTGCTAATATTCTTTTCGTTGGCGTCTTTTAGGATAGATTGTGTGCTTGGCAATTGAAAATCACCGCTTAAGTGTAATTTCCCGTTAGAAAGTGTGTCCAAATGTTCCAATATCAACTCATCGCTTACCGAATCTCTATTCCAAGTGAGGTATTGTTTTTTTAAATGTTTGGCAATATTGTTCACTACAATTTCTTTTGCGTCCCCTTCCTCTTCGGCTACTTTTTTGATAATGGATTCCATCAAATGGCCGTAAGGACGGAAAGTAATTTGATGTTTTGGATAAGGAATGATTTGCGGGCGTTTTTGAACCGTTTCTTTGTCAGGACGTTCAAAAGGGCTGTCAACATCTAATTGAAAATTAGAAATGATAAACAGTTGGTCCCACAAATTGTGCCAAAAATCTTCGGTATCTTTTGGTCCGGGATTCAACATAGCCATTGTGTGGATAATGCTTTTGGCTTGTTCGTTGCGTAAATCTCGGTTTTTAATGCCGGCACAGTAGGCAATCATCTTTTGAATATGACGACCATATTCGCCATTGATCAACTTTTCTTTTTGTGTATTATATTCCATGTATGTCTCTTTTTAATTCAATTTTGTAGATAAAATGGCATTTTTGTAAGTATTTTTCGTATTTTTTTGTTAAAAATTTTTCTCTTTAACAGGTATAAAATAAAAAATACAACTTATAAACCATTGAATACAAGTTTTTTATAGAAATTATCTTTGACTGAAATTTTTTCCATGAAAAAGTATAATTTTGCAGCAAATATACAAAAAAAATAAATATGGGAAGAGTTTTAATTATAGGTGCAGGTGGAGTAGGTGCAGTAGTGGCACATAAATGTGCATCTGTACCGGAAGTTTTTGAAGAAATTATGTTGGCAAGTCGTACAAAATCCAAATGCGACAAAATAGCCCAACGTATCGGTGGCAATCGTATAAAAACAGCACAAGTGGATGCCGATAATGTAGAACAAACTGTTGATCTTATCAATCAATTTAAACCTGATTTATTGATCAATGTGGCTTTGCCGTATCAGGATTTAACTTTGATGGAGGCCTGTTTGCGTACCAAAACCAACTATTTGGATACTGCCAATTATGAGCCAAGAGATGAAGCTCATTTTGAATATAGCTGGCAGTGGGCTTTCCAAAAAAGATTCCAAGATGCAGGCATTTTGGCAGTATTGGGTTGTGGATTCGATCCGGGTGTTTCAGGTGTTTATACAGCTTATGCCAACAAACATTATTTTGACCAAATGCACTATTTGGATATTGTGGATTGCAATGCAGGTGACCACGGAAAAGCATTCGCTACCAATTTCAATCCTGAAATCAATATCAGAGAAATTACCCAAAATGGCCGCTACTATCAAGACGGCAAGTGGATATCTACCGAACCTATGGAAATTCATAAGCCAATTTCCTATCCGAATATCGGTGAAAGAGAATCTTATCTTTTGTATCATGAGGAATTGGAATCTTTGACTAAGAATTTTCCAACCATCAAAAGAGCTCGTTTTTGGATGACGTTCGGACAAAAATATATCACCGTTTTGAATGTCTTGCAAGAGGTGGGTATGACCAGCATACAACCAATTGTTTATGAAGGAAAAGAAATAGTGCCATTGCAATTTTTGAAAGCAGTTTTGCCGGAGCCGGCATCCTTGGGTGAAGGTTACAAAGGTGAAACTTCTATCGGTTGCCAGATAAGAGGTATCAAAGACGGTAAAGACCGTACCTACTATGTTTGGAACAACTGCAATCATGCAGAAGTTTACAAAGAATGTGGTGCTCAAGCCGTTTCTTATACCACAGGTGTACCGGCAATGATAGGTGCCATGATGGTTCTAACCGGCAAATGGGGCGGCATAGGCGTGAAAAATGTGGAAGAATTCGATCCGGACCCGTTCATGGAAAAATTGAATCAGTATGGTTTGCCATGGAATGAACAAATTGACCAACCTCTCCCTGTAGAGCAATAAAAATGAAATGTGAGCGTTGTTGATAATGCTCACATTGTTTTATATATGAAAAAATATCTCTGTTTTTTGTTGTTGTCGGGATTGTTCTTGTGTCCGAAAATAAGTTTGGCACAACAAGAAGATAATGATGTCAACTATCATTATCAATCTAATGATGATGCTGTGCAACAACATATAGAACAAGTAGAAAAGAAGAATGCTATTTTGTCAAAAATTGGAGTGGGAGGAACTGCAGGATTGCAGTTCGGCTCCTATTTTCATGTGGAATTGTCGCCGGATGTTACTTACCACTTCAACAAATGGGTGTGTGTAGGTGCCGGAGGTACTTATATGCTGACATATATGAATACCACCGGTTTTAAAGATTTTTCACATGTATTTGGTGCAAGAGTGTTTGTGGAACCGCATTTTTTCAATTATTTAGCCTTACATGTAGAATATCAATGGCTGAATTATGATTTGTACACCATATCCAACAATCGATATAACGCAGTTAGAACCAATTCCCACAATATTTTGTTGGGAGGAGGCTATTATCAAAGGGCAGGCAGAGTGGCAATTTATTTGTTGCTATTTTACAATCTTAGTGATAAAAAATATCCTGACAATATTTTGGATAGTTTTGTTGTAAAAGCAGGATTTACATATTTTTTAAAATAAATATCAGTGAATAGTCACCAAATAGCAGCTAAACTTTATAGTCAAACACAGAAAGGTAAATCTTATTCTACCATTCGTTTGGCAATATTAGGCGTGGCATTGTGTATGGTGGTGTTGATACTTACTTTTGCCATCATGACGGGATTTCAAAACGAAATCCAAAACAAAGTGATTGGTTTGGGTGGTCATATAGAGGTGCATCATTACGAAAGCAACGATTCTTATCAGCGAACCCCGATAGTGGATGAAGCCCGATTAAGAAATGCTATTCTTGCCGTTGACCATGTAAGTCACGTGCAGGCAATTATTGACAAAGCAGGTATTGTAAAAGGCGAAGAACATATCGAAGGAGCCGTTTTTAGAGGTGTGGGCAATGATTATGATACCACATTTTTTGCTCAATATATGGTTGAAGGTGCCTGCTTGCAGTTTGATACCGCCCAAGTAAGCAACCAAATTTTAATTTCAGAAACTTTCTCTAAAAAGACGGGTTTGCGGTTAGGGGATGCTGTCAATGTGTATTTTGTGCAAAATACAGTCCGCATGCGAAAATTTACCGTGTCAGGAATTTACAACACAGGTTTAGCTATTTACGACAAAACTTATATTATTTGCGATATACGGCAGTTAGTGAAAATCAATGGTTGGGCAGCAGACAGAGTGGATGCATTGGAGGTGTTTATTGACAATTTCTCCAAGTTGGACGAAACTACCAATGCTGTCAATCAAGAAGTGGATTACGATATGGAAGCCGTAAGTGTGAAAGAGAAAAATCAAGAAATTTTCGACTGGATAGATTTGGTAAGGCAAAATGTGGTGGTGTTGGTAGTGTTAATATTGATTATTACCGCAGTTACATTGATTTCCACACAATTAACTTTCACCATAGAACACATTCCTACAATAGGCATTTTGAAGACAATCGGTTGCACCAATGTACAGATAAGTCAGATATTTCTATGGATTTCCGCCAAAGTTTTATTACGGGGCATGGTGATAGGCGATTGTGTAGGATTGTTGATTTGTTTTATGCAACAACAATTTTCTATCATTAAGTTGGATCCGGAAAATTATTATGTTTCTTGTGTGCCAATAGATGTACAATGGCTGCACTTGTTGTTGATCAATGTAGGAATATTGGTAGTCAGTTTCATGTTTTTAGTCCTGCCGGCTTATTTAGTCGCCAAGAAAGTAAAAGTTACCAATGCGGTGGCATTGAAATAATTATAACAATTCTCCCAAGAGGGTGGCAGCGGTGCAGGCAGTAATTTTTACCATCACAAAATCGCCTTTCTGGCAATTGCCTTTGTCAAATATCACCACCTTGTTTTGGCTGTTACGACCGAAATATTGATTTTTATTGCGTTTAGAAGGTCCTTCTACCAAAACTTCCATGCTTTTGCCAACATCTTTTTTGTTGCTGATGTGTGACAATTCTTGTTGCAAGGCAATAATTTCTTCCAAACGTTTTATTTTGATTTCTTCCGGAATATTGTCTTGCATGTGTTTGTGGGCGGCAGTTCCTTCTCGCATGGAATATTTAAACATGTAGGCAAAATCAAAGCCGACTTCTTTCATCAAAGAGAGTGTGGCTT
Source organism: Bacteroidales bacterium UBA1215 (assembly GCA_002309475.1). Classification (GTDB taxonomy): domain Bacteria; phylum Bacteroidota; class Bacteroidia; order Bacteroidales; family WCHB1-69; genus UBA1205. The sequence goes on along the minus strand of DBXJ01000034.1, from coordinate 21,096 downwards.
GGTATTCCTCCTCGGTTTCATCGCAAAAACCGGCTATCAAATCGGTGCTGATAGCACAATCGGGTAGGTGTTTTTTTATGCTGGCAATACGGTTAAGGTAGTCTTCCCGTGAATATTTTCTATTCATCCGTTTCAACATGGCTGTACTGCCGGATTGTGCCGGCAAGTGAATGCTTTTGCAAATGTTGTTGTATTTGGCCATCACCTCTAACAATTCGTCTGACAAATCTTTGGGGTGTGAAGTGGCAAAACGAATTCTTGTAGTGGAAAATTTTTCTGCAACTATTTGCATCAATGTGGCAAAATTATAATCTTCAAAGTGGTAGGAATTGACATTTTGTCCCAACAAAGTTACTTCTTTGTAGCCATCGTTGACCAAATGTTGAATTTCATTGAGGATGCTGTCTATTTCACGACTTCTTTCACGTCCGCGGGTATAAGGTACTACGCAGTAGGAACAAAAATTATTGCAGCCACGCATAATGGAGACAAAGGCAGATACACCATTGCCTTCGTATTTAAACGGAATAATTTCTTTGTAGGTTTCCGTTTGGGAAAGTTGAACATCTATAGGAGAAATTTCACTTTTCAATATTTCAGGCAACATGCGGTATGCATCCGGACCGACAATCAAATCTACGTTCGATTTTTGAAAAAGGTCGTCTTTCAATCGCTCCGCCATACATCCTAATATGCCGATTTGCAAATGTTTTTTCTTATTTTTCAAATTCGTCAATTCATTCAAGCGGTTGAAGACTCTTTGCTCTGCATTGTCACGAATCGAGCAAGTATTCACCAATATTACATCGGCATCTTTTACATTGTCCACTATGTCGTATTCCGGTGATAGAATTGCCGCAACAACCTCACTGTCAGCAAAATTCATTTGGCATCCGTAGGTTTCTATATATAATTTTCCTTTCCCCATTTGGCGTGAATATTATTTTTGCAAAAGTACTAAAAATGTTTTTTCATTTATAGTTTGTAATAGATTAAATTATGATAATTGGTTTTATTGCTTTTTTATCATTTGTTCTAATTTTTGGAAATCTTCAATTTTCCCCATATCCATCCACATTCCTTCTTGATGTTGGTAGGCGAGGATTTTTTCTTTTTCCGCAATCTGTTCATAAAAGGCAGTGATGGAAAACTTTTCTTCTGTCGGAAATAGTGAGAATATCTTTGGAGAAATAATATGTATGCCACTAAATGCCAATGGTTTTAGATTTTTATCTTCCTTGTTTTTCACTATCAATCTTTCGTTGGTATTCAAATTGACTTTGCCACATAGTTGATTGTTGCTGTCAAATAGGAAAAAACGTTGGGTAATTCGTTCTCTTACCGCCAAAGTTGCCAAAGCCTGCTGTTGACAATGAAAATCATACATTTTTCTAATATCCAAGTCACTGATAATATCTACATTGTGGACAATAAATGGTTCTCCGTTGTCTAAGAATTTTCTTGCGTGTTTAATGCCGCCACCTGTGTCCAGCAACAATGTCCTTTCGTCAGAAAATTGTATGTTGACATTAAAATAGTGTTTTTGTTCTACAAATTGTATAATTTGTTCTCCAAAGTGGTGTATGTTGATAACAAAATCATTCACTTGATAGCTTTTCAGTTTTTCAATGCAGCGTTCCAACAATGTAATTCCACCTGCTTCTACCAATGCCTTCGGGCAGTGTTGTGTCATTTCTTTGAGTCGTGAACCCAATCCGGCTGCCAATATCATTGCTTTCATTGTCAATTATTTTTATTGATTTGTTGTGTTAAAATAGTTTGTTTGTGTTTTCTATAACTTTTCGTCATCACTCTCCGGTCGAATGTTTCATCGTTTTGCGAGTTGCACCATCGCATGATGATGTAGGTGACCAAAAAAGCGAACAGCATTCTAAAGACAATAATTCCTGACCAATGTCCACCCATAGAAAGCATTAAAATAGTGTCTTCAAAAATGGAGTGGAACACTCCCATGAGTGTCATGGCATAAAAAATATCTTTTGCTTTTACATCCGGACGTTTGCCTTCTTCTATAATCAATCCACCGCCATAGGCAATGCCGAGTGAAAGTCCTGCCACTGTGAGCGGGAGCATGGTGCTGCTAATTCCTAACCATTGCAAGGCCGGTAAAATCAACTTGTTGAGCCAGTTGATGGCACCGGTAACTTCCAATAGGTGAATGATTGTTACCAAAGTAAAAATAATGCAGGCAATCATGCCGTAATTTTTCAATTCGTGAAGTGCCCAACTGCTCCAAGTTGGCGTGTCGGCACTAAAGGTATTGGCAATAGTTACAGGCGTTTGGCACCAGTTGGTAGCCTTGTAAAACCAAGCTAAAAATATGCCTGCAATAATTCCGCACCCAAAACGAATCAGAAACATCACCCAGACTTTTATGCCGGTTTTGTTGGCAATGCCTAATTCAATCGGAAATGTATGAGCAATAAGAATCATTGTTAGCAAAGTTGTCATTTGTGCCACGGTAAGCGGCTCTGCCAAAGAGGAATAAATAGAAAACAACGATAACAATCCTCCGTAAATATTCACCACCATGGCTGTCACCCAGACTAATGCCGTTTCAACGGGCAAATTCACCACTTTCATAATCGGTGATAGGATATTGCTTAAATAGGGTAATATGCCTGCTAACTGAATGCAATGAATAATAATAGAAACAGGAATCATCAATTTGAGTAAATTCCAAATTGATTTCCCGGTTTTTTTGAAACAATATGTAAAAAATTCTTTTATATTTTTCAAATTAAATTGTTTATTGACAGTATTTTACGTAATTTTCCCGCCGAAAATCAACATGTGCAAAGATAGCATTTTTAACCGATAAAAAAGCGAAGAAAAAGTTGACCGCTTGCAAAAATGGAAAATGTCAGTAAAAAGTGCTATCTTTGCATTTTATTGTCAAGAATGAAAAAGTATTTAAAAGATATTGTCAAACTGATTATATTTCTTGCTTTGGGATTCTTTTTTGTGTGGTTGTCACTCAAAGATTTAACACCTGAAGATCGTTCACAATTGTGGATAAATGCAAGAAATGCTTTCAGTGGTAATGGTTGGATTTTTCTTGTTTTGTGTGCATTGATAGGGATTTTGAGTGTTTGGCTTCGTGGCAGACGTTCTGTAATCATGTTGGAGCCGATGAACTATCATGTAAAATCCACTATGGCCTATCATTCTGTAATGATCGGCTATTTGGCCAACCTTGCCATTCCGCGTTTGGGAGAAATTTTGCGATGCACCATATTGCAAAAATACGAGCATGTACCCTTCCAAAAGTCATTCGGAACGGTAGTCACCGAACGGGTTTTGGATGTGCTTATCTGTGGATTGGTTTTCGTTGCAGCCTTTATTTTGGAATCCGACCGATTGACGACTATCTTTGTTGAAAATCATGTCGCAGACAATATTGTTAATATGCTTTCCGGTGTCACCAAATATATTGTCATAGCCGGTTTGATATTGATAATCGTGTTGATATATATTTTTAGAAAGTGGATATTACAATTTAAGATAGTACAAAAAATAAAACAAGTTTTATTAGGATTTTGGGAAGGATTGATTTCGATAAAAAATACCAAGCATCCTGTTCGTTTTATTGTATATTCGCTAAGCATTTGGGTATGCTATTATTTTATGTTTTTTGTAGCTACATTTGCTTTTCCTGAATTGGTAAGCACACTGGGAGTAAGGGTGGCATTGGCATCACTGTCTTGTGTGGTAATAGGAACGCTCGGTTTTATAGTCGCACAAGGCGGTTTGGGAGCATATCCTTTGTTGGTGTCAATGGTGTTGGCATTGTATGGTATGGGTGCTGAAGTCGGTTTGGCAGTTGGTTGGGTGATATGGGCAGTAGAATCAGCCATGTATCTTATGATGGGATTGTTATCCTTGGTAGTTATTTCTTTTACTCATGAAACCACCCGAACCGAAACAGTGGAAAATCATCAAAATTAAAATTTCATGGATTATCAATCAAAATTGTACGAAAAAATCGCTTTTACTGCAGAATCATGTGCTTTGTTGCCGAAGTGGAAGGCAGAACATCAAAAAATTGTCTTTACCAATGGTTGTTTTGACATCATTCACCGCGGTCATGTGGATTATTTGATGAAGGCGGCTGCTTTTGGAGACAAATTGATAATAGGTTTGAATACAGATGCTTCTGTGAAAAGATTGAAAGGAAATTCGCGTCCGATTATAGATCAGCAATCCCGGGCACAACTTTTGGCAGCTTTCGCTTTTGTAGATGCCGTGATTTTTTTTGACGAAGACACCCCTTATCAACTGATAGAAAAAATACAGCCCGATATACTTGTCAAAGGGGCAGACTATCAAGTAGAAAACATTGTCGGTTACGACATTGTCACCAAAAAAGGCGGAAAAGTAATGACCATAGACTTCGTAGAAGGTTGCTCCACTACCAACATAATTAATAAGATAAAAAATCTTTAATGGAAAGAAAAGTCGTACTTACCCAAGACGGCTCTTCCAGTTTGTTTGTGCCGCAGTTCAATCAGTGCTATCATTCTATACATGGTGCCATTCAGGAATCAGAACATATTTTTATTCATCACGGTTTAAATGCCGATATATTGTCCGACAGGCAGGAATTACATATTTTTGAAATGGGCTTTGGCACTGGTTTAAATGCCTTGCTGACTATGTTGCATCAAAATGACAGAAAAATTTACTATACTGCTGTTGAAAAATATCCCTTGGAGCAAGCTGAGATTCAAAGTTTGAATTATGTACAACAATTGTCTGAATATGAAAGCGTACAGGATTTTTTTTCCTTGTTACATCAAGCCCCATTCGACAAAGAGGTGGCAGTCACTCCTCAATTTTCTATCTTGAAACTAAATACATCATTGTTGGATGTAAGCCTTTCACGGAATGGCTACAATTTGGTCTATTTTGATGCTTTTTCTCCCGATATGCAACCCGAATTGTGGTCAGAGGAAGTCTTTTTACAACTATATCAATCTATGACAAACAATAGCATATTGCTTACTTATTCAACCAAAGGAATAGTAAAGCGGGCTCTCAGGACAGCAGGTTTTACTATAGAAAAATTGCCGGGTCCGGCAGGTAAAAGAGAAATTTTGCGAGCAAAGAAATAATCCAATAAAAAAAATAGATTTTTATCATTTATCTTGCAACTTTTTACTATCTTTGCAGATTAAATTGATTTTTTATGACAAACAAGGATAAAGTAGTAGAATTAGAAAAAATTGCATCACAAGTCAGAAGAGATGCATTGAGAATGGTTCATGCAGTACAATCGGGGCATCCGGGCGGTTCTTTGGGATGTGCGGATTTTATGGTGGCATTGTATTTTGAAGTAATGAATATCGACCCGAAGAATTTTACTCGTGAAGGCACGGGAGAAGATATGTTTTTCTTATCCAACGGGCATATTTCTCCTTGCTTGTATTCTGTGCTGGCACGTAGAGGATATTTCGATGTGGCAGAGTTGGCAACATTTAGAAAATTGCATACAAGGCTGCAAGGTCACCCCTCCAATGCCCATGGTTTGCCGGGAGTAAGAATGGCTTCAGGCTCGCTTGGTCAAGGACCTTCTATTGCACTTGGAGTGGCAGAAGTGAAGAAAATGAATAACGATCCGTCTTTGGTATATGTTCTTACCGGTGACGGAGAATTGGAAGAAGGACAAGTTTGGGAAGCATTGATGTATGCCGGCTCAAAAGGTGTTGACAATATCATCCTCACTGTGGACTACAATCACAAGCAAATAGACGGCAATGTGGAAGATGTCATGTCAATGTTGGATTTAAAGGCAAAATTCGAATCTTTTGGCTGGGAAGTGATAGTAGGAGAAGGCAACGATATGACACAATTGCTGGACAATTTGGAAAAAGCACGCAAGGCTACAGCCCAAAAGAAACCGGTTGCTTTTTTGATGCATACCGAAATGGGTTATGGCGTTGACTTTATGTGCGGCAACAACAAATGGCATGGCTCTGCTCCCAACGATGAGCAATTGGCATCGGCATTGTCTCAAATACCCGAAACTTTAGGCGACTACTAATTTACACCTCTGTTACATTCTCTTGTACGATGAAAGTTGCAGATAAGTTCTTGTTGAAAAACTATATAGGTCCATTTATATTGACTTTTTTAGTTGTTTTATTTGTACTTATGATGCAATTCTTGTGGAAGTATGTGGATGATTTGGTCGGCAAGGGATTGGAATTGGGAGTTTTGTTAAAATTATTGTTCTATAGTACTTTCACATTTGTTCCATTGGCATTGCCATTGGCAATTTTGTTGTCGTCATTAATTACTTTCGGCAACCTTTCCGAACGCAACGAGTTGACGGCTTTTAAGTGTGCAGGTATTCCTTTGGCACGTATCATGCAACCGTTGACAATTTTTGCTTTGTGTTTGTCAGTGTTTGCTTTTGTGTTTTCTAACAATGTGGTGCCGGTGATGAGTTTGAAATTCACTACCTTATTGCACGATATTCAAGCACAAAAACCGGCTTTGAGTATTGACGAAGGCATTTTCTATCGCGAAATTGACAATTATATAATCCGAATCGGCAAAAAAGACAAAGACAATAGTACCATTCACGATGTTTTGGTTTACGATCATACCAAAACAACCGGTTATACTACTGTTACATACGGTAAAAAAGGCACTATGGCTTTGTCGCCCAACAAGCAATATTTGTATTTCACCCTTGAAGACGGATTTATTTATGATGAAAATGCCAGTTACGATCCTTCGCTTACTGCCAAAGAAATGCCGATATTGAGAGGCACCTTCAAAACACAACAAATTCGTTTTGACTTGTCATCGTTTCAAATGCAAAAGACAGATGAAGAATTCTATAAAGATAGTTATCAAATGCTGAATATTTTTCAGTTGGATAATTATATTGATACCATGCAGTCGGATATTTTTGCCGTGGAATCTACCCGAGGCAGCAATCTGCTCAACAATGTACGAACTATTTCCAATTATTACAATCCACAATTGGCAAATAGTAGCCAGACAGCAGTGCAGGCAGCCGATGATACCTTAGATACACAGCAAACTTATACCGCCTATACCTATGCCATTCAAGCGGCAAGAGAAAATTCCGGTTATTTGGAGTTTAGTGCACTGGATTGTGAATCACAAGAAAGACAGTTGGCACGTTATGAGATAGAATGGCACAGAAAATTCTCTTTGTCAATGGCGTGTTTGTTGTTGTTTTTTATAGGTGTGCCATTAGGTGCCATTATCCGAAAAGGCGGCTTGGGAATTCCTTTAACGGTTTCAATATTGGTGTTTGTATTATATTGGGTAACCTCCACCATCGGTGAACGAATGGCCCGAGCAGGTACCATTCCTCCATATATCGGTATGTGGATTTCTTCGGTTTTGTTGTTGCCGATGGGAATATTTTTGATTGTCATGGCATCGCGTGAGGCAAGCCTTTCCGATATGTCTGCTTTGAAGAAATTTTTCAATAAATTGTCATCTATTAATCCTTTGCATAAATTGAGTGTACATCATGAAGATTCTACAAATATGCAATAAATCTCCATATCCCGTCAAAGAAGGGGGACCGATAGCTATGAATGCACTCACGGAATCTTTGTTGCAGTTGGGACATCAGGTGAAAATTTTGGCGGTCAACACCCCAAAATACCATGTGGATAAAGAAAACGTAGATACCGGTTATCTGCAACGCACACAAATAGAGTGGGTGGACATTGACACGAATTTTTCTGTCAAAGGAGCTTTGGCGTGCTTGTTGAAAAATCAATCCTATCATGTAAAGCGCTTTTATAGTAAAACCTTTGAAAAAAAGTTGATAGAAATTTTGCGGCAACAATTTGATATAGTAATTTTAGAAACAGTCTATATGGCTGTCTATTACGATATTATCAGAAAAAATAGTTCTGCAAAAATTGTCCTTCGTTCCCACAATGTAGAGCATAAAATTTGGCAGCGGGTGGGAGAAAATACCAAAAACCCTGTCAAAAGATGTTATATCCATATTTTGGCAAGACAGCTGAAAAATTTTGAGCAAAAAATGGCACAGAAATGCAATGCCGTCTGGACAATATCTCAGTACGACCGACAATTTTTTGCCTCTTTTGCCCCTGTGGAGGTTTTGCCATTTGCCACCAATTTGCCTGCCAAAGTTGAAGGATTAAAAGAAAAGAAGAATTTGTTCATGCTGGGTTCAATGGACTGGCAGCCGAATATTGAAGGAACGCTTTGGTTTGTCTATGAGATATTTCCGTTGATTTGTACACAATTCCCCAATATTCAATTAAAAATTGCCGGCAGAAAAATTCCTCATCAATGGTACAATATCAAGCATCCTAATATAGAAATTGTTGGAGAAGTGCCTTCTGCCAAGCAGTTTATGCAAGAAAATGGAGCTTTGGTAGTTCCTCTCCTGTCGGGAAGCGGCATTCGTATCAAAATAGTGGAAGCTTTGTCATTGGGCAAGACGGTCATTACAACCACTATCGGCAAGGAAGGTTTGGATGTTTGTTCCGGAAAGCATTTGTTCATTGCCGATAATGCCAAGCAATTTGCCCAAGCAGTAAAAACTTATTTTGAAGATGAAGCATTGTGTGGGCAAATGTCTGCCAATGCAGTAGAATATATTCAGGAAAATCATTCTTATAGCGTGATAAACAAGCGTTTGGAACAATTATTAGCAAATTTGTAATATGAAGATAAAAATATTGAGTAGATCATGGTTTTTGATATTGGCAATAGTTTGTCTAAGTTCTTGTGACGGTGATGACAAGGTTGATGCCGATGTCAATAATAATTTTATTGCCAAGGATTTTACCGTAGGACAAGGTAGAAGAGTTGTTTTTTCGCAAGGCAATTTGCAATATCAAGCATCTACCAAGTCTTGGAGATTTGCCGCTCAGCAATATTCCGTAATCGGACAAGATAATAGAAATATTTCTTCTACTAATTCCGGTTGGATAGATTTGTTCGGATGGGCAACGTCCGGCTACAACAATAGCAATCCGCATCAAACTTCTATCAACTATTCTATTTATGGTCAGCCTATCAGCGGACTGTCTTTGGTGGGTGCCTATGCCAATTACGACTGGGGTGTTTACAATGCCATAGAAAATGGTGGCATTACATCCGGCTTGTGGCGTACGCTGACACAGGAAGAGTGGAATTATTTGTTTCATACGCGTAGCATGGCAGACCAGAAATATGGCAGAGCCAATGTCAGCCAAATCCCCGGCATGGTATTGTTGCCGGATGCGTGGGTGCTGCCGGCGGGTTGTTCTTTTTCGCCGATGGCAAGTAATTTTTCTGCCAATAGTTATTCGCAGGCACAGTGGAAAGCCATGGAAGCCAATGGCGCCGTGTTTTTGCCGGCGGCAGGTTTCCGTTTAATTTCCAGTCCGCGAGATATAAATGTTAGCGGAAACTATTGGTCGGTATCGTCTGTTGACAAGTTTTCTGCAACATCTTTGTATTTTGCCAATGATACTCTCAATGCCATGAGAGAGGACAACAACCGCTATAATGGCTATAGTGTAAGAGTGGTGAAAAATAGATAAAAACAAGCTGTTACACATCCTCAGGAAACAATACAACCATAAATTAATGACACACATATATATACGTAAAAGAAATAAATTGCCAATTTTTTTTTGGTATTTGCTGGGGTCTCTACGAAAAACTTTTATTTGGTCTGTTTGTTTTTCGCTAATCTGTGCGTTGACATCACCTGATATATTTTCTATTGCCTTTTTTGAAGCACTAAAATTCTCATTTTTGATTTTTTTCATAGAGGCTTTACTTTGGAGTATGAATACATATAGAGATGCTGTTTCTACAATAATAATAGACGATGATAAACAAGAAATAACAATTGAATATCATACTTATTACACTTTTTTTATTCAAAAGAAAACATGTGTAATACAATTATGTAATTTAGATTATTTTTATGAAAAAAATAATATTTTATTTCATTTCATGAAAAAAATATCTCCGTTGTGGCATTTTGAGACGGAACTTCGTTTTTTTGATAATAAAAATCTTGCTACATTGGTTATTTTTTCCGATGTTGGTGGCTGGACTATAGAACAAGTGGAAATGGTTTATAATAAATTATTGGAATATAAGAATCCTATTGAAACATCAATGGGACCAAGGTTTAGTAAAAAAAACAGGATATAATGGATTATAAAAATTTGAACAACAATTGTAAGTAAAAACAATGAATCTTCGCAAAATGAAAAAGGATAAAAATAACAACATAACAACAAATATCCATACTTACATATTAAAAATCTGTTTTATTTGTATTCTTTTGTTAAATATTGCTTGTAAAGAAAATTGGCAAATACATGAATATTATTACGAAGTTTATCAATACATGGATTCAATTCCATGCGAATATCAAGCGATTAAAATCATTGATAAAAATGGAATAAGACAACAGATCACATATAGATATAATGATAAACACAAAGAGTTGACGGGTAAATCGACAGAATATTACAAATTGATTAGAAATAACATTTTGAAATTAAATAATGCCAATGATAGCGGACAGTTGTACATGTCAGCTGAATACTTAGATTCATGCATAACTTATAGCACAGGTAATGGATTACATGACCTTGTGGCAAGTATTACACATTGTTTTCTCGGGAAAAAAAGAATAAAAATGGATGAAAATACAAGCATTACGTCCTACGAGTTTTCCAAAAAATATGGTATGGGAATGGAAACTGTTTTATATAGAGATTTTTATGACACATCTTTTATTCTTTTAAAGACAGAACGAATATCGGGATATTCTGGAGTTGAATCAATTCGCAGAATTAATTTTATACCTTACGAATTCAAATCATTATTGAAACAAGAACAAGATTGGACGCAGTACAAATAACGTTGTACAATTTAAAATATAACTTCAATTCAAAAAGTTGTTGTCTTTGTTCTTCTTCTTTCTTTTTTCCCACCAATTTATTAAATCGTCTCCTATATACAATACAAACATTCCGTAGAAAGAACAAATGAAACATCCTATTATTCTCCATGGTAAATCTTCAAAATATTCTTTCCACGTAAATGATAACCCATAACCGAAGCCAAAAAAATAATCATAAGTTGTCCAAATAATTAAAACGATAAAAAATAAAATAAAAAAAATGACAATTTTCTTTCTTTTCATTTGTTTCTTTATAGGATGACAGACACTTGTTTTATAGTCAGATAGTGACTGAATATAAAAAAACGGCTTTGTTGTGCCGTTTTTTTATATTCTAAAATCATTCATTTATATTATTTAGTGGCATTGAACATATTTTTGATGCCACCCAAAGAACTCAAAACTCCGGTTGCCTCATAAGGCATGTAGATAGTTTTGTTGTCTTTGCCGCTTACCATTTGGTTCAAGGTGTCAATATAGCGAATGGCAACCATATAGTTGACAGGGTCGGAGTTGGTATTTTTAATAGCGGTGGTGATAACGTTGATGGCTTCTGCCTCACCGTTGGCAGTACGAATTCTTGCTTCTGCATCTCCTTCTGCCTTGAGAATTTTGGATTGTTTTTCAGCTTCCGCCTTGTTGATAACAGCTGTTTTCCAACCTTCAGATTGAAGAATTTGTGATTGTTTGTCAGCTTCTGCCTCTAATATTTTTGCACGTTTGTCACGTTCGGCACGCATTTGTTTTTCCATTGCATCACGAATGTCGTGAGGAGGATTGATATCTTGCAATTCCACACGATTCACTTTTACACCCCATTTATGAGAGGCTTCGTCCAATACGTTGCGCAATTTTGCGTTGATGGTGTCTCTGGATGTCAAAGTCTCGTCCAAACTCATGTCGCCAATTACATTACGAAGTGTAGTCTGCGTAAGTTTTTCTATGGCATCGGGCAAGTTGGAAATTTCGTATGTAGCCTTGATAGGATCCATTACTTGGAAATAAAGAATGGCATTGATTTCCGTTACTACATTGTCTTTTGTAATCACATTTTGTTTTGGAAAGTCATATACCGTTTCACGCAAGTCTATCTTGTTGGTGGCACGTTTGATGACGATGGATTTGCCGTCATAAGTTTCTTTTGAATATCTCCACATAATTTCTCTGGGCTTGTCAACAAATGGAATAATAATGTTGATACCGGCAGAAAGTGTGCTGTGGTATTTTCCAAAACGTTCAATAATCACTGTGTCGGATTGTTGTACAATACGTAATCCTGATGCTACAAATATAATTGCAAGTATTACAATCGCAATTACGGTAATAAGTCCTGTTGTCATATTTTATTATTTTAAAGGTTTAACAATAATTCTATTACTATCTACTTTTACAACTTGTATTTTTGTTTTTTCTGTGATAATTTCATCATTTTCGCTAATGGCACGCCAATCGTCACCATTGACCATAGTCCTTCCTGTGTTTAATTGGTTGTCAATAGTTTCTGTAACGTATCCTTCCGAACCTGTCAAGGCATCGGCATTGGTTTTTACTTGGTTGCTTTTTTTGTAGGCATATTTGTTCATCAAAGGACGAATGGTGAAAAAACTAATCACCGTAAATATGGCAAAAACAATTAGTTGTATGTTTATATTGTCGGTAAAAAATGAAGCTACCATTGATGCTAAACATCCTACCGAGAAACATAAAAATACAAAGGTGTTGGTAAAAATTTCAACTATAAAAGCAACCATTGCCACTATCAACCAAATTTTCCATGCAGTTATCATAATAATTAGATTTTAAAATGCAAAGATACTTTATTTTTGAATAAAATAAAAAAAAACAGGTAAAATTTTTTTATTACTTAAAAAAATGCTATCTTTGCACACATTTTGAAAGTATGCAAGAGATAGTAGGAAATGTATATATAATTTCGGATTGCCATTTTGGTTTACCCGATCAAAAGGAAAGTCACCAACGGGAAAAGCGGGTAGTGGCTTTTCTCGATAGCATTGCCGACGAGGTAACCCACTTGTTTCTTTTAGGAGATATTTTCGACTATTGGTTTGAATACAAAGATTTTGTGCCAAAATATTTGGTGCGTTTTTTTGGTCGTTTGGCCAACTTGTCCGACAAAGGTGTAAAAATTTACTATCTTTTAGGCAATCACGACATGTGGAATTTCGGCTATCTGCAACAAGAAATAGGTTTGGTGCAAATGAGAGGAATTCAAGATTTTCTTATCAACGGCAAAAAGGTGAGAATGGGGCATGGCGATGGCTTGGATCCCACCGATAAAGGTTATTTGCTCATCAAACGGATATATGCTTCCAAATTCAATCAGTGGTGGTTTTCTACTATTCATCCCACCATTTCTTTTGCTATTGCCAGAAAAGTTTCGCTCAAAAGTAGAAATGCTCATTTGGAGGAAGACAAATATTTTCATGGTGAAGACAAAGAGCCGATTATTCAATATTGCAAGGCAATAGAGGCACAAGAGCATTTCGACTACTATATTTTCGGTCATCGCCATTATCCGTCTGTAACGAAAATCGCCGACAATTCCATATATATCAATTCAGGCGACTGGCAATTTCACGATAGTTATGTAGTTATGAAAAATGGCGAGTGTACATTACAATTTTTTGATAAAAAATAATTAAAATGGGAGAAAAAATAGATTTAATTTGTAATCAGTTAACGGCAAAAAGTAATTTAAAAATTGCCACTGCTCAAAAATCAGCCACCGCATTTGAACTTTTGAAGCAGGAAACACAAAAATTTCCGGACATCTATAAAGCTACCAACAACAATCCGGAAATAGTGGTATCGTATGAATCAAAACAACCGCAATGCTTTAGTCTTCGTTATGGAAGTGATGTGTTGTTTTGCCACTTACACAGCAATGTATTTGAATTTAGTCGCGACCACGAGGTGATGAAAACTCCGTATATTCGTGAAAACAAAGACCGCTCCTTTTGCGGCATGATATCTATCTACAATTTCCTGACCGACTCGGTAATCTATGAAAGATTGAACGATTCCGGATATTTGATAGGAAGAGTTTTTATCAATAGCGAAGGACATTGTTATATTGATGGAAAGCGAGAATTAGGGCAGATATACAACAATTTTAGTTCCACCATTTTTGACGAAACAATGGCGAAAACCATTTTGGAGGCAGCTTTGCAATACACCATTAATTTCGATTTGTTGGTGCCACCCTACGAAATGGTACAAGAAATGACCATTCACGAGATGATGGAATTGAACAATAAGCATGCTTTAGTAAAAACAGCAAAACGCTTAGGATTTCGTTTTCAGGCAGATACGGACTTGTAAAAAAATAAAACAAAATTTGCAATTTGTATTATTTTTTTTTATACTTTTGCATTCCGATTCCGAAAGGAAATTGGTCAGTTCGTCTAGGGGCTAGGACACAAGGTTTTCATCCTTGCAACAGGGGTTCGATTCCCCTACTGACTACGAGAAAAGCCGTTTTTATAACGGCTTTTTTTATTGCAATGTAATAAATTTGTTTCCATGCAATGACAACAATCCTGTTCAGTTGAAGTGGCAAGAAATGCAGTTAACAAAGAAAATGCCACCTTTAAATTCCCCTTTATTATATATAATGTAGCATTTTGTAGTTATACAGCGAAAGTGTAGTTGTGAAACTTTATAATCAAAAAAAGTGAGTAAAGATGAACAATGATAGCATAAAAAATTATACATTTGCAACATTGTAATTGAAACATTGTGAATAGATTTTTATGGCAAAGATAGCAAAAACATCGCTTTTGTACAAGGTCATCTATGTTTGGCAGGTATTTTTTCAAAAATATATATATTATCATCGTTTGTATGTAATTCGCAAGACTCCATTTCCTGAAAAAGGCAAGCAATTTCTAATGGCGAGCAATCACCAAAATTCCCTTAACGATGCCTTGTTGATGGTAGCTTCAATGCAATGCAGAAAGGTTTGGTACATGACGCGTGCCAGTGTGTTTAGTAATTGGTTTTTCAAAAAGGTGTTAGATTTTTTGGGATTGTTGCCTGTCTATAGGGTAAGAGATGGGCATGCCAATGTAAAAAAGAACATAGAAATGTTTGATATGGCAGAAGAGAAGATTCTCAACGGCATGCCCGTAGCAGTCTTTCCGGAAGCCATGCACCAAAATCGGCATTATTTAGGAACATTTTATCTTTCTTATACAAGAATTGCTTTTGAAACAGCTGCGAAAAACAATTTTCAAGAAGAGGTATTTATTCAGCCGGTGGCAAATCATTATAGCGGCTATCTAGGCTATCAAAACGATGCATTGATTACTTATGGAGAGTTTATTTCTTTGAAACCATACTACGATTTATATCAGTCCAATCCGCGTGAGGCACAAAATATTGTCAATGACATTGTCAAAGAAAAAGTACGGGAGATGATGTTGGATATTCAAGAGATAGACCATTATCAAGAAATATACGATTTGTTGGGCAATGTCGGTGTGGATTATGCCATTTATAAACAAGTGGATGCGTCCCGCTTGCCTGATAAACTTGCTATAGACCAACAAATTGTAGCAAAGTTGGATGCTGTCAAAGAACAGAATGTAGACATGTTTAGCGAAATCTGTCAAAAAAGCAAAGCATATTCACAGCAACTTGGCTCTATGCACATCACCGATGACTGTGTGCGGGAAAAATATAGCAGTTTAAAATGTATTTTTGTCACTTTGCTGATGTTGCTGATGTTGCCTTTGTTTTTAATAGGAGCTGTACATTATATTATACCTTATATTATTCCAAAATTTGTGCATCGTAACTATAAAGATATATTAATGAAGCCATCCATAGAGATAGGTTTGGCCTTGTTGGTGACCATACCTTTGTTTCAAATTATATACTATGTAGGATATTTTATTTTATTCCACAATTGGTGGCTTCCATTGTTGATAGTATTGGTTTTGCCATTGTTTGCTATTGTTTCATTGCGATGGTTTAAACAAATCCAAAAACTTGCTAATGCCATAAAAACAAATATTGTAAAGTGCAGATACAAAGAGCAATTCAGCCAATTGTTGACTACAAGAGATAATTTGAAATCGTCTTTGTTTGATATGATGCAGTAAGAGAAACTATTTGTCAGTTTCTAAGTTTTCCATTGTTTGCATCATGGAAAGTTGAAAATTTTTCAATCTCGGAATCAGAAATTGAGCTGTTTTTGTGCAAGGTTTGTAACACAATGATTGGCTTTGTCGTTCCGGAGTAAAAATTTTGTTATTCTTGTCAACCGAGTTAATCAGCAAAAAAAGGAGTCCTGCCAAGAATATTACTTTTAGCCCGCCGAGCACTAATCCTAATATTTTCTCTATTCCTTTGGATAATACAATGTTGAAAGCGGTTTTGCAGAGTTTTCCTATCAGCATTACAACTCCTGCACAAATGACAAACGATACCACCATTGCTATTACACCGGAAATAGTTTGTGATAATCCCAATAGGTTCATCAGCCATTCGCTGCCATAGACGGCTCCCCAGCCTCCGGCCAATATTGCCAATATGGCAAAAACTTCGTCAAACAATCCTTTTTTTAGTCCCCTACAGGCACTCCAAATAGTGACAATTAATATAATGGTATCTATAATTTTCATTCTTTCAAGTTGTTTTGTGATGCAAACATTGCTTTAGCATATTTCGAGGCATATACAAAATCGTGTACCTCGGCATTATCCGTTTTCAAAATTTCATTGTTGCTACCTCTCCACCAAAGTTTTCCTTGATAGATAAAGGAAACCGATTCACCAATTTCCATCACAGAATTCATGTCGTGGGTGTTTACCACGGTGGTGATGTTGAATTCTTTGGTAATTTCGTATATCAATTTGTCAATTACCAAGCTTGTTTTGGGGTCTAAGCCTGAGTTAGGTTCATCGCAAAAGAGGTATTTAGGGTTGAGGGCGATAGCTCTTGCAATGGCGACACGTTTTTTCATACCTCCGCTAATTTGTGAAGGATACAGATTGTGGGCATTGGGCAAATTGACTCTTTCAAGGCAGAAATTTACTCTATCCTCTTTCTCTTTTTCACTTTTGTCGGTCAGCATTGTCAAAGGAAACATAACATTTTCTCTTACCGTCATGGAGTCAAACAAGGCACTTCCTTGAAACAAAATGCCCATTTCCTGTTGTATTTGCTGATATTCTTTTTTGTCTAAGGTGTTTATATCGCGACCGCTATACAAAATAGATCCTTTCTCGGCTCTATAAAGTCCTATCAGGCATTTCATCAAAACGGTTTTTCCGGAACCACTTTGTCCGATTATCAAATTGGTTTTGCCTTCTTCAAATTGCGTGCAAATATCTGTCAGTACGTCCCGTCCGTCAAAGGTTTTGTAGAGATTCTTAACTTCAATCATTTATCCTAAGAATATTTGAGTTAATACAACATTGAAAAACAATAAAGCGATGCTGCTATTGACAACGGCTTGTGTGCTGGCTTTTCCCACTTCCAATGCACCACCTTCTGTCTTATAGCCGCAAAATCCGGATATAGAAGAAATGATAATAGCAAAAACAAAAGTTTTTACCAATGCATAAATAATATCGTAAGTGCGGAAAAAGCTACGGAGTCCGTCCATGTATTGTTCAGGAGGAAGGGTGCCCATAAATTCACATGCACACCAACCGCCAAACAAACATAAAAAGATACTGAATGTAACTAATATCGGATTGACAATGGAACATGCCACTATTTTGGGTAATATCAAATGAGATGCGGAATTAAGTCCCATGGTTTCTATCGCGTCAATTTGTTCGGTTACTTTCATAGTGCCGATTTCAGAAGCTATATTGGAGCCGATCTTTCCTGCTAAAAACAAACTGATGATAGTCGGAGAAAATTCCAATACAACCGATTGGCGAACTACAAAGCCGATTGTCCAAGTGGGAATCCACGGACTTTCTGTCTGCAAAGCCGTCTGAATGGTTAGAGCCGTACCCATAAATAGGGAAATAATGGCAACAATTAGCAGTGATTGTACCCCAAGATTGATAATTTCTGTGGATAATTGCTTGCGAAAATAAGATAATTTTTTGGGCTTTTGAAATACCCTGCCCATAAAAAGTATGTATTCTCCAATAAACTCAAGTATTTTCATCAACTGATATTTTTTTTCTAAAAAATCTAAAAGCAATTACAAAAGTACAATTTTTAGTTGTGCAAATGCAATATTTGGCGAAAAAAAAAGTTATATAACTATATTTGACAAAAATGAAAAAGCAATTGACAGTCATTTTGGCAGTATTGGCATTAGTAGTTACTTCGTGTGCCAGCAGAAATTATAAGTATCAAACCCCTAAAAAACACAGACGTTGCGGTGATTGTCCGCGTTTTACTACATTGCAACCCGAAGCAACAAGTCCTTATTTTGTATTTTTAGAAGAATAGGCATGGTTGACAGCAAAGATGGTTGATAAAAATTCTTTTTTAGAGGGTTTATACATGGTTTTAGTCCCACAAATAAATATGTAAAATGCACAAAATCAATATAGATAGAAGGTTTTTTAATTCTCAATTTTACAATAGGGTAGTTGTTGATAATCAAAATTTGGAAACTTTGTCAATTCTACCCAAAAATTCTGTATTTTTGCACGATGAAATTTTACAATAAAAAGGAAAAATATTTTGTCAAAATATTGTTTGTAAAAATGTGATTAACAATAAAATATAAAAATATCATCCTTTAAATTGAGTAGATGGAATTGAAAATATTTAAAATAAAAAAATAAAAAAGATATAAAAATGAGCAATAATTATTGTGTGATAATGGCAGGTGGTGTAGGTGCCAGATTTTGGCCCTTGAGTCGTACTTCAAGACCAAAACAATTTATAGATATTTTGGGTGTCGGTAAATCATTAATACAATTAACAATAGATCGATTTGTAAACATTTGTCCGATAGAAAATATCTATATAGTTACCAACGAAATTTATTATAATTTAGTAAAAGAACAATTGCCACAATTGTCAGATGAGCAGATAATTTTGGAACCTATGAGGAGAAATACGGCTCCTTGTATTGCTTATGCAAATGAAAAAATAAAAAAACGTTGTCCCGATGCCAATATTATTGTTGCACCATCCGATCATGTTATCATCAATGAAACGAGTTTTGTAGAACATATCAAAGCCGCATTGGATTGTGCAGAGCATAATCCTTGGTTGCTTACATTGGGCATTAAGCCGGTACGTCCTGATACGGGTTATGGTTATATTCAATATGATGAAAAACAAACCTATGCTCCGGAACGCAGAATTTCAAAGGTGAAAATTTTCACCGAGAAACCGCAATTAGAATTGGCTAAACAATTTCTAGAAAGTGGCGATTTTCTATGGAATGCAGGTATTTTTGTATGGAAATTGTCAACTATTGAGGCTGCTTTTAAACAATATCTGCCGGAAGTTTACGAATTGTTTGAAGCATGTTCTTATAAAATAGGTACCGAAGGAGAAAAAGAAGCTATTAACCAAACATACCAACGTTGTCCTTCTATATCGGTTGACTATGGTATTATGGAAAAGGCTGTCAATGTTCATGTATTGGCATCAGATTTTGGTTGGTCTGACCTTGGCACATGGGGTTCGTTGTATGAACAATTAAAACATGATACCAACAACAATGCCATTCAGGCACCTTACGATGTGTTTACTTACGATACAAAAGATTGTATCATCAGCACACCTAAAAACAAAGTGGTTGTTATACAAGGACTAAAAGATTATATCGTTTCAGAAAGTGATAATACTTTGCTGATATGTAGAAAAGAAGATGAACAACAAATTCGCCAGTTTGTCAATGATGTGCAATTGCAAAAAGGTGACAAGTACATCTAATCGTCTGTTGTGATGAAAAAAAGAGAAGAGGAACAAGAAATTATTGAAGATATCACCAGTAGTGATTATCATTATGGCTTTACTTCTGATATTGAAACCGAATATTTTCCCAAAGGTATCAACGAAGATATTATAAGAAAAATTTCGCAATACAAGGAGGAACCACAATGGTTGCTACAGTTTCGTTTAGATGCTTTCAAAAAGTGGCAGACCATGACTGAACCTCATTGGGGGCATCTCTCTTTTCCTCCTATCGACTATCAGGATATTATTTATTTTGCTGTTCCAAAGAAAGCCAAAAAATTGGAAAGTCTCAATCAAGTAGAGCCCGAAGTATTAAAAATGTTTGACAAATTGGGTATCTCTTTGGATGAGCAAAAACGTTTGAGCAATGTGGCAGTTGATGCAGTGGTGGATTCCACGTCTGTGAAGACAACTTTTAAAGATACTTTGCAGAAATATGGCATCATCTTTTGCTCTTTTGGCGAGGCTGTAAAGCATTATCCCGATTTGGTAAAAAAATATTTGGGAAAAGTAGTGCCAACCGGCGATAATTTCTTTTCCGCTCTCAATTCGGCAGTGTTTTCCGATGGAAGTTTTTGTTATATCCCAAAAGGAGTGCGTTGTCCGATGGATTTGTCAACATATTTTCGTATCAATGCCGCCAATACAGGTCAGTTTGAACGAACTTTGATAGTAGCCGATGAAGGTGCCTATGTAAGTTATATGGAAGGCTGCACCGCACCGCAACGGGATGAAAACCAACTGCATGCAGCTGTGGTGGAAATTATTGCCATGAAAGATGCAGAGGTGAAATATTCTACTGTACAAAATTGGTATCCGGGCGATAAAGACGGTAAAGGTGGCGTTTATAATTTAGTTACCAAACGTGGTTTATGTGAGGGTGACAATTCTAAAATTTCTTGGACACAAGTGGAAACAGGTTCTGCCATCACATGGAAATATCCGTCGTGCATCTTGCGGGGCGACAACTCCAGCGCGGAGTTCTACTCCGTTGCGGTCACCAACAACTACCAGCAAGCGGATACGGGTACCAAGATGATCCATATCGGACGCAACACGCGCTCGCGGATTATCTCCAAAGGTATCTCGGCCGGACATAGTCAGAACGCCTACCGCGGACTCGTTAAGATGGGTGTCCATGCAGAGAATGCCCGTAACTACAGCCAGTGCGATAGTCTGTTGCTGGGCGACCAATGCGGCGCGCACACTTTCCCGGACAT
>DBXJ01000002.1 GCA_002309475.1 Bacteroidales bacterium UBA1215 | reverse complement strand
GCATTGTCTTCATCCAAACGAAGTTGGTATGTATTGATTGTAATATCTGCATTCAATTGTTCAATGCGATGTTTGGCACATAGCACCTTGCTTTTTCCTATCTCATCTTCAGTATAAAGCACTTGCCTTTGCAAATTGGTCAACGATACCACATCGGCATCCACTATACCGATAGTGCCGACACCGGCTCCCGCCAAATAAAGCAATACAGGACTACCCAAACCGCCTGCCCCTACCACTAAGACTTTAGCGGCATTGAGTTTTTTTTGTCCTTCTTCGCCAACTTCTTTCAGCATCAACTGGCGAGCATATCTTTCCCATTTGTCCGTCATACATTCTATGTGTTAGTTCATTACATCGTCCCAATCTTTATACACCGGAATTCTGCCCATTTTTCTCAAAGCCGCATCCACCTCAACAGCCTTTCTGTCATCATTGACATGAAATTGCTCCAATACTTGCGGATAGGTAAAATATCCGCCGGGTTCGGTCTTGCTTTCCGCACTCATAGTCGTTACCCCCAAAGTGGCCATATGGTCTCTTATATATGCCGGCTCACGTGTTGAATAACTGATATCCACATCGTGGTCAAAAATTCTATAGGCAAAAGTTACCTGTGCCAAATCTTTGTCACTCATAATCACATTAGGCTGGAAACCACCATTTTCGCTTGGCCGCATTCTTGGAAAATTCACACTATACTTGGTTTTCCAATAATGTTTTTTCAAATATGCCAAATGCATAGCCATCATGGTCACATCTGTACGCCAAGGCTCCAAACCTATCAAAACACCCATTCCTATGGAATGAACTCCTGCCATACCCATTCTGTCAAAACCATTCACCCTCCATTCAAAATTAGATTTCATTCCTTTGGGATGATAAATTTTGTAATGTTCCCTATGATATGTTTCCTGAAAACAAACCACGCCATTCATGCCTTGTGATGCCAGATAGGCATAATCTTCCGTTGGCAAGGGCATGACCTCTATTTTTATATTATTGAAATATTTTCTTGCCAAACGTACAGCTTCAGCGATATATTCCGTACCGGCTTTGGCAGGATTTTCACCTGTTACCAACAATATATTGTCAAATGGTGCCAGTTTTTTTATGGCTTTGTATTCATTTTCGGTTTCTTCTATCGTCAATATGGTACGCTGCATAGGATTGCTGACATGAAATCCACAATAAACACAAGAATTGGTACATGAATTGGTTAAATACAATGGTACAAACATTTGTATAGTTTTGCCGAAACGTTCTTGCGTATATTTTCTGCTCAAAGTAGCCATCGGCTCCAAATACTTTTGAGCTGCAGGAGATACCAAAGCCATAAAGTCTTGTATATCGCAATGCTGTTTATTAAGAGCAACTAAAACATCGGTTTCTGTTTTACGGTCTATTTGCTCTGAAATTTCCTCCCAAGACACTTTTAACAATTCATCTGAAAACATTTTCTATCTCCTTATTTTCTGCACACAACTATTGTTCACAACCTTTCTTTCTCAACTGACGACTCAACTTCATAGCACAGAAATTAGGGCCGCACATGGTACAATATTCTCCATCTTCGTGCCTGCCTGCTTTAAAATATTCTAACGCACGTTCAGGATCCAAGGATAAATTAAACTGGTCTTTCCAACGAAATTCATAACGAGCCTTGCTCAAGGCATTGTCACGAATTTGTGCAGCAGGATGCCCTTTTGCCAAGTCGGCGGCATGGGCAGCAATCTTATAAGTAATTACTCCTGCACGAACATCATCCTTATTAGGCAACCCCAAATGTTCCTTTGGCGTTACATAACACAGCATAGCTGTACCATACCAGCCAATCTGTGCCGCACCAATGGCAGAAGTAATATGATCGTAGCCGGGGGCAATATCTGTTACCAATGGTCCTAAGGTATAAAATGGTGCATGATGGCATTTTTCTATCTGCCTGTCCATATTTTCTTTTATTTTATGCATAGGTACATGACCGGGACCTTCAATAAAAGCTTGTACATATTTATCCCATGCACGTGTTACCAATTCTCCCATGGTGTCCAATTCTGCAAATTGTGCTTCATCGTTAGCATCGTAGATAGAACCGGGGCGTAGGCCGTCTCCTAAAGAAACTGCCACATCGTATTGAGCCAAAATATCACAAATATCGTCAAAATGTTCGTACAAGAAACTTTCTTTGTCGTGAATCAAGCACCACTGACTCATAATACTACCTCCTCGAGAAACTATCCCGCAAAGACGCTTGTCGGCCAAATGTACATTGTGACGACGTATGCCACAGTGGATGGTAAAATAATCCACACCTTGTTCACATTGTTCTATCAATGTATCTTTATAAATTTCCCATGTCAAATCCTTTACATTTCCATTTACCTTTTCCAAAGCTTGATAAATTGGCACAGTTCCCACCGGCACAGGGCAATTTCTGATAATCCATTCTCTTGTTTCGTGAATATTGTCACCGGTAGACAAATCCATCAAGGTGTCTCCGCCCCATTTGCAACTCCAGACAGCTTTTTCCACTTCTTCTTCAATACTGGAAGTAGTGGCGGAATTGCCGATATTAGTATTGATTTTTACCAAGAAATTTGTTCCGATAATCATCGGCTCTGATTCCGGGTGATTGATATTGGCCGGCAAAACGGCTCTTCCTGCCGCAATTTCCTGACGGACAAATTCCGGTGTAATATGTGTGTCGATACCCAATTCGGCACAATTCATATTCTCACGAATGGCAACATATTCCATTTCCGGAGTAATGATACCTTG
Organism: Bacteroidales bacterium UBA1215; assembly: GCA_002309475.1. Lineage (GTDB taxonomy): Bacteria > Bacteroidota > Bacteroidia > Bacteroidales > WCHB1-69 > UBA1205. The sequence goes on along the minus strand of DBXJ01000002.1, from coordinate 2,664 downwards.
CTTGGCATAGTATAACTGAGATACCTGACAACCTTTTTTTGCCCGATATGGCAAGGTAATATGTTCAAATCTTAAACGATCCAAAGATTTATCTGCCAAACGCCTACGACCATATTCTGAACTTATTTCCGGTAGTTGCTCTATTGAGCCACGTTTTAAAATCCATGATTCACGCATACGCGGCAAACCTTTTTTCAAGTCGATGGCTACTTGTTCATCACCAAAAGGACCGCTGGTATCATAAACATATACCGGTTGATTTTCTTTTATACTTTTAGTTCCATCTTCACGGATATCCACCGTCGGCGTCAAGGTAACCTTTCTCATGCCGACTTTTATATCCGGAAACAATTTCCCCTGCATATAAACTTTTTCACTATTGGGGAATTTTATCTTTATATTTTCTTTCATGCTAATTTATTTTTCTAAAAATGCTGTTAATGGAGAACTTGCTTGTACCGAAATGCTTTCCGCTCCCAAACCGGCTTCATAAGCTCTTCTGCCGGCGATAATAGCTTCTTTGAAAGCTATTGCCATTTCTTCGGGATTGCCTGCCACTGCCACTGCTGTATTGATTAAACAGGCATCTGCACCAATTTCCATTGCCAAGGCAGCATGACTGGGAGATCCTATACCAGCATCTACTACTACAGGTACAGAACTTTGTTCGATAATCATTCTCAAAAAATCTATCGTACGTAAACCTCTATTGGTGCCTATCGGGGCTCCTAAAGGCATTACGGCTGCTGCCCCTGCCTCCTCCAAATGGCGACATACCAAAGGATCGGCCATACAATATGGCAAAACAGTAAAACCTTCTTTTACAAGAACTTCGGTTGCTTTTACTGTTTCCACAGAATCGGGCAACAAATGCCGTGGATCGGGATGTATTTCCAATTTCAACCAAGCAGTGCCAAACACCTCACGCGAGAGATGTGCCGCCAATATGGCTTCTTCCGCTGTACGCACACCGGATGTATTGGGTAATAGTTGCAAATCGTTGATCTTGATATGATTCAACATGTCGTCATCTGACGTATCATGAAGGTCGATTCTTTTCATGGCTACTGTTATCATTTGACTTTCAGAAGCGCGTATTGCTTTTTCCATCAATTCGTTGGAACTGAATTTTCCCGTTCCTAAAAAAAATCTTGAAGAAAATTCTTTTCCTGCAATTACCAAATTTTTCATTTTATATCTTTTTATTTTTTTCCAATATGTCAATTATTTCTTCTACTTTCTTTTGTGGATCTTTCGCATTGAGGATTTCCCCCGAAACAGCCACCGAACGTACGCCGGCTTGCAAAATATCAGCCACATCTCGGCTGGTGATACCTCCTATGGCGGTTATAGGTATGTCTATTTGATTTTCATTGCATTGACAACAAATTGTCTTATATCCTTCCAAACCTATCACAGGCGACAGGTTTTGTTTGGTAGTGGTATATCTAAACGGCCCTAAACCCACATAGTCGGCAAATTTATAAACTTTTTTAATGTCATTAAAGGTATTACACGTAGCTCCAATGATATACCGGTCGCCTAATATCTTTCTGGCTTTTTCCACACTCATGTCATGTTGTCCTACATGGACACCATCAGCCCCTATTTCTTTACACAACTGCACATCATCGTTGAGAATGAAAACGGCTCCCACATCATGACACAATTGTTTAATTTCCATAGCATTATCAATAATGTCTTTCAATGGGGAATTTTTCATTCTGAGTTGTATCCACCTACAACCTCCGTCTAAGGCCATTTCTGCCAATTTTACATCAGAAATATATGTATTTCTGTGTGTTATCAACTGCAATCGATATTGACTTTCTGTAAATTTCATTTTCAACCGCCACAAGCTGCTTTTATCACTATCAAAGCATCGTTTTCTTTCAACTGAAAATCAGCCCATTGAGTACGAGGAACCATTTTATTGTTCACTGCCACCGCCACACCTTTGGTAGGCACTGACAACTCTTCCATCGCAGACTGCAAGGTAGCATCTAAGGCCACTTCCCGATTTTCTGAATTCAAAATTATCTTCATATTTTTCTTTGCTGATTAATTTAAACGTTTTTCTTATTGTTTTATTGCCTGATGATGCATAAATAATCCATTTGTGAATTTGCAGCAAAAGTAGTTATTCTTTTTATTGCAAATGTAATCATTTTACAATTTTATGTCATCATTGTGGAAGAAATACATGTAACCTTTTACATCCTTGATTGCCACCATTCTATTTGATTGCTAATATTTTTTATCTATTTTTTCTCTCAAAATTTTCTCTATTATTAAAGATGCAAAGATAAGTTAAAATTATGAATCTTTACAACAAATTAGTTATTTTCTTCGTTCTTTCTATGCAAAAAAAATGTTACTTTTGCAGAGTAGATTTTTTCATTATCAAAAATAACAGAACATCATGAATCAAATCATTGCCCCTTCACTTTTATCTGCGGATTTCGGCAATCTGCAAAGAGACCTACAAATGCTTAACAACAGCCAAGCAGATTGGATTCACCTAGACATTATGGATGGTCATTTTGTTCCTAACATTTCTTTTGGGTTTCCCATTTTGAAATCCGTAACAAAAATTGCTACCAAGAAATTGGATATACATCTCATGATTAGCAATCCTGACCTATATATAGATCGTTTTTGCGA
>DBXJ01000009.1:1434-5269 GCA_002309475.1 Bacteroidales bacterium UBA1215 | reverse complement strand
CCTTTCCGCCTGATGAAAGCCGACAGGCTGCAAGAAGTGATGAAAGTGATACCCGAAGATTTCTTCCTGTGCAACGTGGTGATTAGCACCATCGCCAAAAAATGGGGAGAAAAATGTATATGGTATCCCATCACCTTCAAACCCCGCCAAGGCGGTGTCAATTCCATCAATCTGAAACGCATCTTCAAAATCGGACTCCAAGCCATCGGCGACTTTAGATTGATTAACAAAAATTTGAAGGAATATAAGAAGTAGAAAAAGATTAATGAACAAAATAAAACGGATATAGAATAAGAAAAAATAAAACACATATTAGATAGCGTTTGGGCTATCCTTGAACGTCAAATTTCCACATCGTCCTCGTTACGAGGACAAAAACATCTCAAGGAAAGTTACCAATGCCGTATACTACGGCGTGGAATAACTTGTTAGAGATGTAGGGCGTGGAAACCCTGACGTTCAGGCAAGGAACAATTTCCACGCTTTTTTTGTGTGTTGAAACACAGCAACAGACCATGCAGGAAGAAGAACAACATATAGGACATCGCATCAAAGAGGTGGCAAATAGAAAAGGTATCAAAACTTCGTGGCTGGCAACTCAATTGGGCTGCCACCGCAACAATGTCTATCTCATCTTCTCCCGCTATTGGATTGATACCGAAACCCTTATGAAAATCTCCCAGATATTGAAACATGACTTTTTTGCAGATTTAAGCGGATGGTATAAGAAAAACAAATAAAAAAAATATAAAACAAACTAAATAAGCACAAAAAAGCAATGCTTTCCAACGAACGCTGTTTCATCAATTTCTTTCTTTATTATTATTAAAATGTGAAAATACTAAAAATTATTGACAAAGTTAATAAAATTAGTGTTTTAACCTCATTTTCAACCTGCTTTTTACCAATAAAAACAATTTTGTACAATTATTTTCTGCCAAGTAATTATAGGCATTTTGCAAAGTAATCATGTGCTTAAATATAAGATATTGTTTTACTTATTGTTGTACTTTTGTATTTTAGTAATATAATATATAATAAATATGTACAACGAACAATTAGAACATTTGATAGATGCCGCATTGGCAGACGGAGTGTTAACCGAAAAAGAAAAACAGATACTCTTTAAAAAAGCCCAAGCCATCGGCGTGGACTTGGATGAATTTGAAATGGTGTTGGATGCCCGCTTGGTGAAACTAAAAAAAGCCGAAGAAGAAAAAGCAGCTTCATCAGCACCGAAGAGTGATAAGTTTGGTGATGTAAAGAAATGTCCCGCTTGCCTTCAGATAGTGCAAAGTTATCAAGGTGTATGCCCGGAATGCGGGTATGCATTTGAAAATATTGAAGCAAACAAATTTTCTAAACTATTGGCTGATAAATTATTAGAAATAGATGAGCAATATGCTAAAATAAAAAATCAACATTTAGCTGAAATAGACAAAAATACACCTTCTACAAAAGGTATAGGTTCCCTCACCCAAAATGCTGCACAGAAAAAGCTTGAAGCAGAAAATCGTTTAAACAAAGAACATATCAAAGCAAAAACTCAATTAATTAAATTGTTTTCTATTCCTACTACAAAATCAGATTTAGTGGAATTTATTTCAACATTAAATGTTAGAATGGTTGACAAATCAGAAAATATACATATTACAGATGCTTATTCGACAAAAAACAAGGAATGTATTGAGAAAGCAAAATTACTTTTTAGAAATGATTTTACTTTTAATATTTTGATAGAAGAATATGATAAAGCAAATAAAGAATGGAAAAAACAAAGAAGGTTAAAATTTATGAAACAACCTATTTTATGGGCCCCGATATTAGCAATTGTCGGTATATTTCTTTTATTACTTCCTGCTATTCTCCTTATACACAGTGATAATAAAGAAGAGAAAGAATCCAAGGTTAAATTGGAACAATTACAGACATTATTAAAAAATGGAGAACTAGAATCTGCTGTAATATTGTATGATGAAATTAATAATGCATCTGCTAGAAAAGCAATGTATAGATATTATATAGACAATGGTCTATATGATGAGGCTGATAAATATGTTAATAAAGGAAATGAAGATTACTTTTCATACATGAGTGAAGTTGTTTCTATCTTAGCTAAAAATAAACAAAAATCTGAAGCTAAAAAATTCATCAAACGCAAAATCGTATTCTATGAAAAATACAACGATGAAAAACAATATGGTCATACAGAATGGAATACGAAAGTTGTTGAGAAAAAACTTAATGCAATAGTAGATAATTATTAGTTGAATGATTGTTAAAGTTAATATTTTCAAGAATAAAAAATGGATATCGAAAAAGTTATAAATAATTATCTTAGTCGCGGTTTTGGTTCAATGAACAAAAACGATTTCGAAGTTTGGATATTCAATTATTTACTGAATAATACTCTTAAAGGACAAAGTGATAATGTAATCAGTCGAAAGTTGCGAATACCTGAATCTAAAGTTAAACGACTTCGCTATGAAGCGGAACTGAAAAATCCACATAATGATGAGTACTACAAAGAAAGATTTTATGAGATTCTGAACAATCGAGTCTATAAAACAGTTAATGAAAATTTAATTCAGTTCTCAATCAAAGATAAGGCAATTAGACTATATCTTGATGATAAGCTTGAAGAACAAGGGAGTTATGCAGATAGTTCCTTCAACTCAGATATTGTCACATTAACTGCATCAGACCTTTTGTTGCTCATTGCAGACTTTGAAAATAAAGATGATTTGATAAAGAAAATAAAAGAAAGTAGAGACAAGAACAAAAAAGACCTACCAGCAGACACAAAGGAAAAATTGATAGAAGGAACTACAGCAGTACTTAAAGATATTGGGCAGCATTTTGCTCCTAATGTGACTGATTTTTTGTCCAAATACCTGCAAAAGGAATTAAATATAAATAAAGAACAATAATATACCATGGGACTATTTAACAAAAAAGAAGGCGGATTAATGGATGTGATCCGCTGTGACGAAGAAAATTATTTAGTATGGAAATGGCGTCCTGCCGGACAAGACGCCAACAACACCAACAAAGAAAATGCCATCCGCTATGGCAGCACCCTGCATGTAAAAGACGGGGAAATGGCCGTGTTTGTATATAAACAACAAGACGGTACCCAGCAGGATTATATTACGGGGCCTTACAACGATACCATCAAAACAGCCAACTTTCCTGTGCTCACAAGCATAGTCGGGGTAGCCTTCGGAGGAGCTTCTCCCTTCCCTGCAGAAGTGTATTTCTTCAATCTGCAAGGCAACAACCAGATCAAATTCGGTGTTCCCCTTTTTCCTGTGGCAGACCCGCGTTTTTTGGATTTTACCGTGCCGGTGGCAGTCAGAGGTCAGTGCACTTTCAACCTCACCGATGTCAAGACTTTCATCAAGTTGAATCGGTTAACGGATTTTTCTTTGGAGCAACTCAACAACCAGATAAAGGGCATGGTGACCAAGTTTGCGAAGAATTTTGTTACCAACTGCCCAGCGGACTATGGGATTTCTGTTTTGCAATTGGAACGCAAAATTATGGAAATCAGCGACCTTATGCAGGCTCGCCTTACTCCGCAATTGGCAGATGATTTTGGCATCAATCTAAAGAGATTGGATATCTCCGCTATCGAGATAGACAAAGAAAGTGAAGACTACAAAGAGTTTGTTCACGTCACCAAAGAGCAGCAGAAGATTATCGCAGAACAAGCGGGAGAAAGAGCCAAGATAGATACTAAAATGTACGAAAAATCCGCCTCTCTGGGTATAGAAAGTCAGAACTTGCAGGCACATACCATCAACAAGCAAGCCGAAGTATTATCGGCTGGCGG
>DBXJ01000009.1:0-1384 GCA_002309475.1 Bacteroidales bacterium UBA1215 | reverse complement strand
CATGAACCCTGCCGGCATGATGATGGGTATGGCTATGGGAGGTGCCATGGGCGGACAAATGGCCAATATGATGAATGGTATGGGACAAGCACAGCAACAAGCCATGCAACAGCCTCAGCAACAAATGGCACCGCCACCAATGCCAGGTGCCGTGAATGTAACTTATATGGTTTCTGTCAACGGGCAACAATTTGGACCATACAATATGCAACAGTTGCAACAAATGGTGCAAAACGGACAACTTACCGCCCAGACATACGTTTGGAAACAAGGCATGGCTAATTGGGATTTAGCAGGCAACGTACAAGAACTTGCCACCCTGTTTGGTGCAGTGCCTCCACCAATGCCACCAACACCGCCAATGCCGTAACATCAACCAATATTATCAGTATTTTATGAACTAAAACATAGAGAATATGAAAGTAAATATCATTCCCACTATGATTGCTTTAGCCATGAGTGCTCTTATTGGCTATGCTTTGTATGCCCTTTGCAAAACAGAAAGACAAGAATTGTTGTTAGCTATCGGAGGCGGCATCGCCATATTCATTCCATTGGCAACCGCTTTAGGCATTCGGTTTGAACCATCGCGTACCTCTGGCAACATAGCAGCATTAGGCGGCACTTTTACCGCCATTATGTTGATAGGCTGCTTTGTATATGCTTTTGTGCAATTTACTCCGCCTACCTTCATTATAGTGATAGGTGTGCTGTTGCTGATATTCTTGTTGTGCGTTTACGCTATCGCCAAGGCAAAACAATAAACAAAGGATTAAAACAAAAGACCGAACTTGTGTTCGGTCTTTTGTTTTAAATGACTCGTTTCTCGGTGTCATTATTTGTCAAAATTATATAATTTGTTGTTAAAAATATATGCTAATCCAAATTTTCATAGTAATTTTTTGGATTATAATCCAAATTTTTATATAAATTTTTTGGATTAGAAAGTTTTTTTGCATTTGCAACCATCACTCCTGACAATTACCTTGATTTTCTAACATAAATCTATGTGTAAACATCCCCTTTTTAAGACAATCACCCTATAGTAGCGTACCTCTTTTACGACCGGAGAAGCACCTCCACATAGACTACCCTTACTAAAAATCCGGCAATTTTCCATTATAATGGAAAAAAGTTATACTTTTTTTCTTTTCCATACTTTTACTATCCATTTCTTAACACTCAAGCTTGCCTGCCGAAACCCTATTTTAGGAATACAAGAGGAAAAGCCGGCATGTCCTCCCAGCTTCCGCATTAGAGAAAAATCAATAAAGAAAAGATAATCCCCCTTACTCCCCCTTAGAAGGGGAAAGAATCCCCCGCCTAATGGAACCCCCTTAAAGGGAAAGATTGTTATTTTTATTATTTATCAAAATGCTTGGAG
>DBXJ01000021.1:717-6312 GCA_002309475.1 Bacteroidales bacterium UBA1215 | reverse complement strand
AATTCCAAAGAATCTTCCGACAGATGCAAAATAATGTCCGTGCCACGATCTGCTTTTTCGGTTTCTTCAATAGTAAATTGTGTAGAACCATCACAAGTCCATTTTACCGGAACTGCATCCGGCAGATATGATTTGGTGACAATATCCACCGAATCGGACACCATAAAAGAAGAATAGAATCCTAAGCCGAAATGTCCTATCAAAGTAGCCGCATCCACGCCTTTGTATTTTTCCAAAAATTCACTGGCACCTGAAAATGCTACATTATTTATATATTTCTCCACCTCATCGGCTGTCATGCCTATGCCTTTGTCGGAAATGATCAGCTGCTTATTGTCTTTATCTATTTTTACTTCTATTGTTGTATCCCCTAATTCACATTGGGCCTGACCGACACTCACCAATGCCTGCAATTTTTTAGTTGCATCTACTGCATTAGAAATCAACTCTCTAAGAAAAATTTCATTGTCAGAATACAAAAACTTTTTAATAATCGGAAACATATTTTCCGTTTGCATGCTTATATTACCACTTTTCATATCTAATACATTATATTATATACATTTACTAATTTATCACCCAGTAAGTTTATCAAAAGTTGTGCCAAAGAAAATTTACTGACAAAATGACATAACAAAAAAATATTAGGCAAAAATACAATTTTTCTTATAAAATTTTAATACCTTTGCAATCTAAAAAATAAACATCATATGAAAAGAATATTTACAATTTTATGTCTATTGGTTTTCGTAGTCATCTCATTCACAGTAAAAGGACAAACTATTGAAGAAGTTACCAAACAAGCGCAAGCTGCATCTGCCATTGCAGACGCCAAAGAAGACCACCCATGGACTTTCGGGGGCGGTATTCAATTGATTGTCAATCAAACATACTCTAAGAACTGGGTTGGTGCTTCCAATCCAACATTAGGTTTTCAAGGATTGGGCAATCTATTTTTGAAATACCACAAAGGTAAATTAGCTTGGGAAAACACCTTAAATTTAGATTATGGTATTCGTTTCACTTTCAACCCGCCTGCTCCAAGAGGTGTTGGCACAAAAGTTGAAAAAACAAGCGACTTGTTGGATTTTAAATCCAAATTCGGCTATAAAGCCGGCGGTAATTGGTACTATGGCATTATGTTTACTTTGAGTACACAAATGTCAAATGGTTATAGCCCCGACGATGAAACATTACTTACTTCATCTTTTATGACTCCCGGCTATGTAACATTCTCCATCGGTATGGATTACAAACCGGAAAAATGGTCTTGGTATATATCTCCTATCGGAACAAAAATAGTCACCAAAATACATGAAAACTTCTTTGACCAAGACGCATTTGGTGTACTTGCAGGAAAGAAAGTATATGCTGCTTTAGGTGCTTCTACCCACTTGATTTTTGCTGCCGACATTCATCCAAAAATTAATTTAAATACCAAATTGGAATTGTTCTACGACTATTTGGGAGAAATGAAACAATTGAGAAATTTGGATATGAGATACGACATGACATGGATGTTTAATATCACCGAATGGTTGTGTTTATCATTGAAAATTGCCTTGTTGTATGACTACGATATTAAATTCAACTGCTACGATGCAGATGGAAATATAAGATATACTTATGTTCGTGACGATGCCGGCAATATTCAATACGGTAGCGATGGCAAAGCATTGACAACTGAATTGAAAACCGACCACTTGCAATTCCAAGAAGCATTCGGACTTACACTTGGTTATAAATTCAAATTGCCAAGCGAAAAAAGCCTTGCCCGAAAAGAAAGCAAGAAAACAAGAGCTAACGGTGGCGTAGTTGTGCCTGTAACACCTGCAGAACACTAAACATGAAAAAAATCTGCCTGCTTATATTGGCACTTTGCCTATATGGCAATTTCTATGCTCAAAAATTCCAAGAGAGAGTTACTACTACCGACTCCTCGGCATTGATAGTATATACTCATTTTGAGTTTGGCTACGATATAGTTTTGGCAGATTTAAAAACTGATTTCGGCAATTTTTTATCAGCAGGAACGGGTATTAATGTAAAAACAAAAAGCAACTGGATGTTTGGCTTCACCTTTAACTATCAATTTGAAGGAAAGGTGAAGCCGAATGTATTGCTGGAACAATTTAAATATACACGAATTGTCCCTGCTAACGGCAACGACCCTTACTTTATTTCCAGCAACGGCGGCTCCACCTATGACGTGAAGTTTGACTACCGTGGATTGTATTTCAAATTTTTGTTTGGCAAGGTTATACCGGTATGGAAAAAATATGAAAACTCCGGCATCCTATTGCAAGGTGGCATCGGTGTTTTGCAACATTATATTCATATCACCAATCCTGACAACTCCGTTTTGTCGTTGACAGAAGATTATAGAAAGGGATATGATAAACTGACACTCGGCTTTTCTTTATACCAATTTATTGGTTACCAGCATTTAAACAAAAGAAATCTGCTATGTTTTTATGGTGGCATAGAATTCAGCGAAACTTTCTCCAAACGTCAAAGACAATATGATTTTATATTGATGGACAAAGATAACAAGAACTATTTTGACGCATTCATTGGTTTTAAAATCGGTTGGATTATTCCACTTTACAAACACAATCCTTATCGTGTTTTTCAATCAACATTTTAATAATGGGATTATTATATGATATTTTTATTGTCCTTTATGCCTTAGCGGCCAGACTGCTTTCATTAGAAAGTTCCAAGGCAAGACTATGGGTAAAAGGCAGAAAATCTATTTTGAAAAAACTACGTGAAAATATCAATCCAAGAGATGAAATTATTTGGTTTCATTGTGCCTCGTTGGGAGAATTTGAGCAAGGCAGACCTTTGATAGAACGCATTAGAGAACGGCAACCGCAATATAAAATTTTGCTTACTTTTTATTCCCCATCAGGTTATGAAGTAAGAAAAAATTATCAGTTTGCCGACTATATCTACTATCTGCCGAGTGACAGCCACCGACAAGCAAGACAGTTTTTTGACATTGTGAACCCCAAAATGATATTTTTTATCAAATATGAATTTTGGTACAACTATATCAACGAAGCTCACAAAAGAAATATTCCATTTTATTCTGTATCCAGTATTTTCAGAAAAAACCAACTATTTTTCAAATGGTATGGAAAATGGTCGTTAAAGTTGTTGAAAACCATCAAGCACTTTTTTGTACAAAATGAAGAATCCAAGCAACTGTTGAATGCACATGGCATTGACCAAGTAAGCATTACCGGTGACACCCGTTTTGACCGTGTATCGGATATTGTCAACAAAATACAACCCATCTCACTAATCAATCATTTCCGCGATGAAAAATTCATGTTGGTCTGCGGCAGCACATGGGCTCCCGACGAAATACTGATAGCAAGACTGATTCATCATTATGATTTTAAGATGATACTTGCCCCACATGAAGTAGATGAAGCACATATAGAAGAAATTGAACATCTTTTAATCGGTAAGAAAACAATTCGCTACACCAACATTCAAGGCGTTGCCGATTTGCAAGATGTGCAAGTGATTATTGTTAATACCATTGGTCTATTGAGTTCCTTATATCAATATGGTGACCTTTGCTATATTGGTGGTGGCTTTGGCAAGGGTATTCACAATATTTTAGAGGCGGCAACATTTGGCAAGCCTATCATTTTCGGTCCACACTATAAAAAATTCCAAGAAGCCATCGATCTAATCAATTGTGGTGCTGCTTTTTCGATTAATATATACGACAAATTGAAAGATATTTTCGAATCGTTATACAATAATAAAGATTTGATTGACCAATGTGGCGAAAAGGCACGGCAATATGTTGTATCTCACACACAAGCCACAGAAAAAATCTACCGGTTTATCTTTCAAGAATAAACTACAAATAAATTTCTTTCAATAGTTGGTCTCCTAAAATGTCTATTGCCTGTCGGGCGAGTTTTTCTGTAGGAAAATAGACCATTGCACAAGGAGTATTGACCGCTTGAGGAACAAAACTGCCATTTTTGTAAATGATAATATATATTAATGTATCACTTTCCCATTTCGGCGCCCAACCTTGATTGAGAAAACTTGCAACATTTAACAAATCGTTGATTGCCAACCATTTTTCTATATGTTGTTTGCTTGTACAATTGTTTCTGTCATTGTAAAGTGTTGTTTGATTGCATTTTACTTTGCCAAACATATCTACAAAGTAGGCTTCTTTCTTGAAGTACAAGGACTTCATAATTTCTTCTAATACCATCATCTTAACATAAAAAATGAACAGGATTGCAAGCAACCCTGTCCAAAATTAAAAACCAATGAAAAAACCACAAAATAGACTACGCCATTCTGTTTATCTTGATCATCAAACCAGATTTAAGGTTTGCTGCTTTATTTTTATGGATAATTCCTTTTTTAGCAACTTTATCAATCAAAGAAACAACTTTTGGTAAACTTTCTTTTGCTTCGTTTACATCATGAGTATTTCTTAATTTCTTGATAGAATTACGCATGGTCTTTCCCCAGTATCTATTTTCTAAACGTCTCTTTTCGTTTTGTCTAATTCTTTTGAATTGTGACTTATGATTTGCCATTTCTTCTCTATTTTTCTTACCTTTATTTTCTTTAAATTCGAGATGCAAAAGTACAATTTTTTTCAATACAAAACATTTTTTTCAAAAAAAATATTATTTAATTAAATTTCAACCAAATATAAGTTAAAAAAGAGTGTAAAAATTGGTTTTTATCTATTTAATTTTGTGCATTTTGTAAGATTTTTCTCCTATTTATGTCATCTTTGACTGACAAATTTTAGTTTTAAGTTAGCAAAGATTTTAAGTAAATTTCAATAAAAAATGTTATCTTTGCAAAATAAAAATGGAAGAAAATGCGTCTTGCGATAGTCATTTTAAATTGGAATGGAAGGCATTTTTTAGAACAATATTTGCCTTTGTTAGTTGAAAGAAGTCCGCAATGGGCACAAGTGGTGATTGCCGATAATGCCTCCACCGATGATTCTATTGCTTGGGCAAAAGCCCATTTCCCGCAAGTGCAATTATTGATCAACGATAAAAACTACGGCTTTGCCGAAGGTTATAACAAAGCATTGCAGCAAATTGATGCTCAATATTTTTGCTTATTAAATTCTGACATAGAAGTTCATGAAAACTGGCTGGACAGCATTATAGATTACATGGATGCACATCCGGAAGTCGGCATTTGCCAACCTAAATTGTTATCCATTTTTGAAAAAGAGAAATTTGAATATGCCGGTGCCGCCGGAGGATATATTGACAAATATGGATATCCGTTTTGCAGAGGTAGAATTTTCAACCATTTGGAAACGGACAATGGTCAATATGACGATGAAAGAGAAATATTTTGGGCAACAGGTGCCTGCATGTTTGTCCGTAGTGAACTCTACCGACAATTAAACGGATTGGATGGAGATTTTTTTGCCCACATGGAAGAAATTGACTTCTGCTGGCGGGCAAAAATTGCCGGAACAAAAATCATGTACTATCCGCAATCTATCGTTTATCATGTTGGCGGGGGCACCTTGCCAAAAAAATCTTCAAAAAAAACTTTTCTCAACTTCCGCAA
>DBXJ01000021.1:0-607 GCA_002309475.1 Bacteroidales bacterium UBA1215 | reverse complement strand
TTCCTGCCGTATTTAAGGCAAGACATGCCTTCAAAACCATGAAAAACGATAGCATCGCCAAAAGAAAGGCCATACAACCTCACTCAGTAACAATGATATACGAAAAAAGTATTGTCATGCAACACTATTTAAAAGGAGTGAGAAAATTTTCTCAACTGAAAGAAGAATATTTTAGAAAATTTTAGCCGACACCGTTTTCTATACTCAACGACAGCAATTTCTGTGCCTCCACGGCAAATTCCATGGGCAATCGTGTTAAAACATCTTTTGCATACCCATTGACAATTAAACCAATAGCACTTTCTTGACTGATACCTCGTTGACGGCAATAAAACAATTGCTCTTCGGAAATTTTTGATGTAGATGCTTCATGTTCCAAAATGGCTGTTTTATTTTTGCAGTCGATAAATGGGAACGTATGTGCTCCACACCTGTCTCCTAATAGTAAGGAATCGCACTGGGAATAATTTCTGGCATTGACAGCATTGGGGACAATTTTCACCATGCCTCTGTAACTATTTTGGCTTTTTCCGGCTGAAATACCTTTTGATATAATTGTGCTACGCGTATTTCTGCCAATGTGAATCATCTTTGTACCGGTATCTGC
>DBXJ01000076.1 GCA_002309475.1 Bacteroidales bacterium UBA1215 | reverse complement strand
CCACACTGTTTTTGGCCTGAATTAGCAGTGTGATTATTTTGGCAATTTCACTATTCTTGATTTCCGCAACCTTCTGATTGTTAACGCCATTCGGCTTTAAATCCTCATAGTATGAATATCTGCTTGGGTTAGAATCAGGTACGCTGTATTTCAATAAAAGCAGTTTTTTACTGCGACTATTGTATAAGAATCCTAATCCTCCGTCAGCAATATAATTAATTGTAAAATTTCGACTTTGATTTGTAATGTCATCGCAAATCTGTCTTAAAACAAGCACTACGCTATCTATCTGACTCACATTTAGATAATAGGCACTGCGGGTATACATCAGCATTTTGCTCTGACTGAGGCTGTAGCCATCTCCGGCAATCATAATAGTGCCAACTTTTTTCGTTTTGTTCATTTCGTCTATCAGCACAGTGCCAAATATCTCCACATCACTACCCAAATATTCATAGACATTGATACTCTTGTAGTAAGTGGTGTTTTGAAGGAATTTACCGGCCACTGTTTCTTGCCTGACTTTTTCAATAATGGCATTCTGGGCAAAAACAGATGATGATACTAAAAGTACGAAACAAGTTAATAGTGCATTTTTCATAATATGTTGTTTATTTATTTCGTCAGCTAAAATAGCGAAATTCTAGAAAATCAGTGAAAATAATCTGTGAAAATCAGTTCAGTCAGAGTTCCAAATGGGTAAAAAAAACCGTTCCAAACGGAACGGCGTGCGATGCGGGTTGGCAGATAAAAATTCACAATCCGCCCTTTTTAAGGTTGCCGGTGGCACTGTCGAAGCTGTATGGCGGTGAGGTAGCCGTTGGCGTCGTAGGTGTAGGTTTCTGACATATCTCAATTATCATTTAGCTACCCCCGAAGCAAAAACGATATTAATTATAGGGTTTCTTTATCCACTTCCAACACTGACGTTTAGAATGATTTAGATACCTAATGTATTCACACAGCATCAGAATATCAAGATTACTATTGTCTTCTTGCAACGCATCGTTTGAAATCAAATAGCGATGACCTGCGATTTCAATATAACAAGGATATAACGATTTTATCCAAATTGAATCATTCGTGGGTTTAAACTCGTCAATCATATAGTTCGCAATTTTATCGCAACTAAAACTGGAATGTTTGTAAACAATATTCTGTTTGGCATATCGCATCCGAACTCTTCTATAACCTTGGTATCCTAACTGATTATAAGTTTTTGTGTCTTTTACCACAAACCCTTGCGGATATTTCACACACCCATAACTACTTACCATTTTAATCTTGCCGTTAGGTCGCTTATATAGTTTCAAATCGTAAAAACCATTGTGCTCATCTTCAAACAAAAATTCTGGTACAATAAATCTGGCAATTGCGCTGTCTTTACCATATCCAAATTTGCTTTGCAGGTATGCGTTTTCAATACAACGGCTTTTATACATAATTGTATCTATTTTAAAATCTGTAAGTTTTGGGATATCATCGCTAAATGAATTTCTTATTGTATCAGTACGCACTGTGTCTTTATGGTACATTTCGATTTTTATATCACCCTTTTGGGGCTTATAATCTCTTTTGATATGTGCAATTGTATAATTCGGAAAATATTCATAATAAATACCATCTTCATAATTCTTCGATGTTACGGTAAAAGATGAGTCAACACTTGTCATAAATCTATCAACTGAAAAGGGATAACAATAGAAATGATTATGATCGTCAACTATTAAATACCCCAAAAAGGAAGAGTCACAATGCTGCACAAGCAAATTGCTAATGTTATGTCTTGTTATTTCGCTTATATCTGTTTTTTTCTGCGAAAAGGATGGGCAACATATAACTAATAAAATTGCCAACAAAAATGTGTGTCTTATCATCATTTGTGAAATCTATTGTGGAAGTTGCGGTGACGATGCATTCTCATTAATTGTTTATGTGTGATTGTACCCACCTGTTTTACTCCGAGGATTATAGCTTGTCTAGGCACATAAGTACCGCCACCTATAAATTCAAATTTAGCTGTGTTGTTCCCTAAAAGATACACTCTGGTAAAAGGATTTTCCAGTAAAAATCCGTTCAATCTTTCGCAATCTTCATGTAATACAAAAGTGACTTTCGGGTCATCAATTAACGGAAGGATTGTCAATAATATTGGTTTTATATCTTGATTTTTGGTCATCATACAGATATTTATAATCGTTGGCAGTGACGTTTCCAAATGTGTCATCAATAGTCCCATCATCATTTATGTGTTGCACAAACTCTTTTTCGTGTGTTTGCCTATACACGCAATTCCCCCCTGAAGACAAAGACCATTCGCCGTTTTCACCGAAATTGTAGCTCGCGCCTATACTATACCCATTATTGTTGTCACCCCAACCAAGTCCGGCATTTACACTCAAATAGTCGTCAAATTTGTTATTGGTAATATTATAATTCTGATTGTAACTGCCACCAGCAGTGAATGGTCCGAAAGAAGCATATGTTTCCTCACTGGCGAATGCACTCCATTCGTTATGTTCGAAATTGTAACTGAAGCCTTGGTCTACATAAATTCCTGTACCTAAACCATTTCCACCAGCACGTTCGCCAAATTCACCATAAACACCAAGTGAAAAACCATTCGACCAATCCACATTTATACCACATCCGAAAGGATATGGTGCAAAATTCAATCCTAAACTGAACCCACTTTTGTTTATTCCCCAAGTCAAAATCCACTCCCCACTCGGGTCACTATACTTCAACGGATTATTCAAGCAATAGCTGTAGCGGTTGTGGTTCTGCGGGTTCTCCGGTGCCTGCACATACGGGTCAGGTGAGAGGAATCGGCCGAGCAGCGGGTCGTAGATACGGCCGTTCATATCAATTAGGCCGAATTGGTTCCAATGCTCGTGGCTGGTGTAGCCGCGGGTGAGGCCAATGGCGTTGGTGCTCACGGTCTGGTTGCCCCAGGCATCGTATGCGGCTGAGAATTTTATGTTGCCAATATAGTCGTATGCTCGAATGATGCTGCCGAGGTGGTCTGTCTCAATGTAGTATGCCGTGGCGGTTGTACTCAAAGTGGTATTGTATGTGTAGTTCTCTTTCAATGTTGTTTAGTTTAAAACCGAGGCTGCTGCATATTTAGTAGCCTCGGGTTACATCATTTAATACTAAAATATTAGTCCGCAATCATATTCTATTATTGTCTCAGAAACAATATTGTCTATTTCAATTGTATTGTCATCCTTTACTGATAAAAAATGGCTTTTGTATGACAATCCATCCCAGTCATTCCACAAACAAAGACTTATTTCCGCTTTTTTGAGCGACGCATCTATTTTGATATTGATTGGTTTGATTTCTGTGGCTTTCATTTTTTGAAACTCGGATTCGGGAATGATTCCTTCTTCTATTTCTTCTGCATTTTCATAAATGCTATCGGGAATAAAACCAACTGTACTCATGATTTTCGACCAATCATCGTCTGTTAATACTATCTTTTGTTTTTTATATATGCCGCGCCAAACAGCAGGTAACATATTTTTTATGTTGTATAGCAAAAACCATTGCCAACAGTTTGATTCAGAAAACGTTTTTATGTGTATGTAGCTTAAATAGTCATCTTTCTTCTTACCATAATTAACGGCATATATATGAGATGTGTCACCATAATACCCATTGTTGTAAGGTATATCAATGCTTATGGTATATTTAGGCGTCATCTCAAGACTGTCTAAAACAGAGAATAATTCGGAATGGCAATTTTTATACCAACTACTATCCCTTTTTGTTATCAGATTCTCCAAAGTGTTTGCTTTTTGGATGAAATATGATTCGTTTTCAATAATAGCATTCTGGGCAAAAACAGATGATGATACTAAAAGAACGAAACAAGTTAATAGTGCATTTTTCATAATATGTTGTTTATTTATTTCGTCAGCAAAATAGCGAAATTCTAAAGTATCAGTGTAAAATAATCTGTGATAATGCGTTAATTTTTTACAAAAATCATGATCTGAAAATCAAACAGATAAAAACTAAAGCGCTATTTTTTAGATTTCAATCTTTTTACCACATCTTCTATTGGTATTAAAATCTTACTCCAATATGTAATCGCAGCATCATAACCACCAGACTCCTCTTTTTGAGCTTCATCAAAAATATA
>DBXJ01000095.1:1489-5413 GCA_002309475.1 Bacteroidales bacterium UBA1215 | reverse complement strand
GTTACCTCCGGAAACTATCGTAAATACAAGGAAAATAATGGTAAACAATACGGACATACTATTGACAGTCAAACGGGCAGGCCGGCAGAAAATTCTATTTTGAGTGCTACCGTTATGCATCAACAAGCTACTATGGCCGATGCCTATGCCACAGCAATAATGGCCATGGGATATGAAAAAACCATGCAATTTCTACAAAATCATCAAGAATTGGATGTCTATCTTATCTATTTGGAAAATGATCAAGAAAAGACCTTCCTTACTAACGGATTTAAAACATTAATCAGCGAAGAATAATGTACATACATGATATACAATTAGTTAATTTTAAAAACTACGAGGAGGCGAAGTTTGAATTTTCTCCTAAAGTCAATTGTATTGTAGGTAACAATGGAGTAGGGAAAACCAATCTTTTGGATGCAGTACATTATATGTCTATGACAAAGAGTTATTTCGGTAGTTTGGATATGCCGAATATCAACCACGGCAAAGATTTTTTTGCCATTCATGCCCATTGTGTTTTTGATGATGTGGAAGGCTTGCAAAAAATAAGTTGCATACAGCAGGAAGGTAAGCGAAAAATATTTAAAATCAACCAAAAGGAATATGACAAGATGTCAGATCATATCGGCTTGCTGCCTTCGGTGATGATTTCGCCTTACGATACGGATTATATCAACGGAATTGCCGAAATTAGAAGGAAATATTTTGACAGCATTATTTCACAAATCGACAAAAATTACTTATCGGATTTGATGACTTATAATCGATTGCTCAGTCAACGCAATACAATTTTAAAGCAGCAATATGACCGTAATCGTTTTGATAAAACGGAATTGCAAATTTGGGATGAGCGTTTGGTGCATTTAGGTCAACTTATTTTTGCCAAGCGACAGGAATTTTTGCAAGAATTTGTGCCTGTATTTGAAGATTATTTTAATAGAATTTCTCCGGAAAAAGAAGTGATAAATGTGGAATATGTTTCACAATTGCAGAATGGTGATTTCAGTACTTTGTTGAGCAACAGCGGAGAACGGGATTACTATTCACAGCATACTTCGGTGGGCATTCATAAAGATGACTATAAATTTGAAATGAACGCATATCCGGTGAAACGTTATTGTTCCCAAGGGCAACAAAAAACGTTTTTGGTAGCCTTGAAATTGTCACAGTTCGCCATCATAAAACAACTTACCAAGAAGGTGCCGCTATTGTTGTTAGACGATGTGTTCGACAAATTGGATAACTATAGAATCGGAGAATTGATAAAAATGGTGGCAGGAAATAGTTTTGGCCAAGTTTTTATATCAGACACCAACAAAGAAAGGATGGAAAACTTGTTTCAAAATCACCATATAGATTTTAATTTGATAGTCGTTGAGGATTAAAAATCTTGGTATAAACATTTGATTGATAGTTGTCTAAAAATAATTTACGGAAGATGTATCTTTTAGCGGTGTTTTTTCGTAAAAATGTGAAATAAAAATTGTATTTTTGCATTTTAAATAAGAGAGATATAAAATGAAGAAAATAGTAGTAACATTAGCATTCTTGATGGCGTTTTTGATGGTAAACAACGCATCAGCACAAACAAAAATTAAATTAGCCCATATCAATTCCACCGAATTGATGAAAATTATGCCGGGTGTAGATACTGCACAAGTAGCCATAGAATCTTATGCCGCTCAATTGGAAAGCGAAATGAAAACCATGTATGCAGAATACGAGAAAAAAGCAGCAGATTTTCAAGATAAACAAGCCACTATGAGTCAAAGTCTTCAACAAGTAAAATTGAAAGAATTGCAAGAGTTGGAAACAAGAATCAAAAATTTTGACAGTAGTGCTCAAGAAGAGTTGCAAGCAAAACAAGAAGAATTGTTAACTCCGATTATCAACAAGGCAAAAGCCGCTATAGCAGAAGTCGCCAAAGAAAACGGCTATACCTATGTTTTTGATTCAGCAGTAGGAGCTTTGTTGTATCAAGAAGAAAGCGACAATATATTCGAATTGGTGAAAAAGAAATTGAACATCAAATAACATGTTGAATAAAAATTAATGGTGGAGGTTGTTCAACCTCCATTTTTTTTGTCCGATAATAAAGAAGTTTGAAGAAAAAATGCTATCTTCGCACATTGAGATGAGATAAAATTAGTAAATTTATAAATATTTGAATATAAAACAATTAAATATATGGATAATAATTTCAAGATAAAAATAGACCAGATCATCCAAGATTTGGGAAAGGTAAATGATTTGAATATCAAAGTAGATATTTTAAATTATATGGAGCAACAAGCCGCCTTTTTGTTGTGGCAGTTGGAAGAAGAGCAACGGATAGATGAAAATATGAAAAGTTTTTAGATATGATAACATTGAATGTTTCTGCTTCTTTGCGTCAAGAAGCCTTAAAAAGACAAGCCGAATGGCAGACAAAAGCATCTTTGTTGTCGACACGACAAGGAGAAGGTAATGATTTTTTAGGTTGGATAAATTTGCCCGAACAAACCGGTGCAGATTTATTGACAAAAGTAAAACAAACTGCTGAAAGATTGCGTAAATTGTCGCAGACAGTAGTGGTGGTCGGTATCGGCGGTTCCTATTTGGGAGCAAGAGCCGTCATTACGGCTATGAGAGGGGAGTTGACCAACAAAAAACCTGACATCATCTATGCAGGACACCAGTTGTCGCAAGATTATATGAACGATTTAATCCATCGTTTGGATGGCGAAGATTATTCAGTGATAGTCATTTCTAAGTCAGGCACGACCATAGAGCCTGCTGTGGCATTTAGAATTTTAAAACAACATTGTGAGCAAAAATACGGAAAAGCAGCTTCCAAAGACAGAATAGTTTGTATAACAGATGCTCATAAAGGTGCTTTGAAGACCTTGGCAGACCAGGAAGGGTACGAAACTTTTGTTATTCCTGATGATGTCGGAGGACGGTATTCGGTGCTGACACCCGTGGGATTGTTGCCTATTGCTGTTGCAGGTTTGGATATTGATGCATTGTTGGCAGGTGCCAAAATGATGCACAAAAGTGTAGAAAATTTAGATGACAACAATTTGTCCTATGTATATGCTTTGTTGAGAAATTATTTTATAGAACAAGGCAAATCCGTTGAAGTGATGACTTCGTTTGATGCTCGTTTCTATTATCTGATAGAGTGGTGGAAGCAGTTGTTCGGAGAGAGTGAAGGTAAAAACGGCAAAGGCTTGTTGCCGGTAGGATTGCTCTATACAACCGATTTGCATTCTATGGGACAATATATGCAAGAAGGTCAACGCTTGTTTTTTGAGACATTTATCAGTTTGAAACGTCCTGATACAGTTTGCAAAATTCCTTTTTCTGACAATAATTTAGACGGTTTGAATTTTATGGCAGGCATGGAATTATGTGAAGTGAATCGTCAGGCAGAATTGGGAACTATGTTGGCTCATCAGCAAGGAGGCGTGCCGACATTGAGGATAGAAGTGGATGCGATGGACGAAAATCATCTCGGACAATTGATATATTTCTTTGAATATGCTTGTGGATTGAGTGCCTATATATTAGGTGTCAATCCATTCAATCAACCCGGTGTGGAGTCTTACAAGAAAAATATGTTTGCTTTGATAAAAAAGCCGGGTTACGAAGATAAATACGAAGAAATTCAAAGCAAAATAAAAGATTTGTAATGGAATATTTCTTGGATATGGATAAAAAATACAACGACTACCGTTCGGCAAGCGTTGTATTGTTGCCGGTACCCTACGATGGAACGAGTACCTTCGTTAAAGGTGCCGACAAAGGTCCACAGGCGATTATTGATGCTTCGGATAGTATAGAACTATACGATGTTGAAGAAGATATAGAAATTTATCTGCAAGGCATCCATACCGCTCAACCGGTGGAGAATATGAATACGCCACAGCAAATGGTGGA
>DBXJ01000095.1:0-1392 GCA_002309475.1 Bacteroidales bacterium UBA1215 | reverse complement strand
TCATTTGTCTGTTTTACAATTAGATGCACATGCGGATATGAGAGATGAATATCAAAATTCACCTTTCAACCATGCCTGTGTGATGCGAAGGGCAAAAGATTTTGCCGACATCGTACAGGTAGGTCTGCGTTCGGTGGAGGCGGAGGAAAGAAAAAACATGGATATGAATCATGTATTTTATGCCCATGCCATATACGGAAAAAACGATTGGATGCAGCAGGCAATCGATCAATTAACCGATAATGTATATCTGACCATTGATTTGGATGTCTTCGATCCGTCTATATTGCCGTCAACGGGGACTCCCTATCCCGGAGGTATGCAATGGCGAGAAACATTAGATTTTTTGTCCATGGTGATAGCACAAAAAAATGTAGTGGCTTTTGATGTGGTGGAGTTGTGTCCTCATCCTGCAGAAAAGTCGTCAGATGTGCTTGCAGCTGTGCTGATATATCGTTTGATAGGAAAAATTCTGAAGAAAAGAATGAACAAATAAGCAGTAGTCATAAAAAAATCCCCTTCAACGAAGGGGATTTTTTATAATTAAGATTGTGCATTACTCTTGAGCGGGTTTATTAGGGCATGCGCCTTTTTCGTGACCACCGCAGGGTTGTTCTTTTTTGTCGCATTTGTTTTTGCAGCAAGGTTTGCAGCAATGCATTTTGAAATCAAGAAGTTCTTTTTGTTCATCTAAAGTCAGATTGTCAAAATTGTTCCATTTGGCATCCATTTCGGCTTTTTTTGCTTCCATGGCTTCTTTTTCAGCTTTGATTTTGGCTTCTCTCTCGTCAATGCGAGCTTTTGCCGTTGTAATCAATTCTTTTTTTGCATTGTCATCTAAATTTGCCCAATCATTCCATTGTGTTCTGAAAGCTTCGCATTCAGCTTTTTGTTCTTCTGTCATTTGTGGACAATGTTTGTCGCCATGGCCTTGGCATTTTTTCTCCATAGGAGGATTTTCTACCGACTCTTCTTGAGTGCTTACAGTGTTGTTGCAAGATGCAAATACGAAACATAATGCACCGATCATTAAAGCTATTTTCTTCATTTTTTAAAATTTTAATATTATACATGTTTAAACGTATGTGGTGCGTTTTTATTGTATGCAATGAAAAACTTTTTTAGGCAACCCCTAATTTTTAATTTTATTTTCCTCCTTGATAGTTAAACCATAAAGCAACTACTACTACCATTTTGGCTTTATTTCATTTTGCAAAGATAGTATTTTTATGAATAAAAATTATTGCATTTATTTGTTGAATTTAGGTCTTTAAAAAATATCTACACTTTCACTTACAACATTTTTAACAAAACACACACAATAAACGAGGCAGGAAAACGTTATACTATTGATTATTATCCCAACCAAAGCAGGGCTATGACCACCTACAC
>DBXJ01000042.1 GCA_002309475.1 Bacteroidales bacterium UBA1215 | reverse complement strand
CAAGTTCGAATCTTGCTATCCCGACAAAAGAGCAATTGAATTGCTCTTTTTTTTTACAAACACATGCTAAACAATATAACAATGAACAAGAACATCCCTATTCCATTCATGATTAGCTTGCTAATATTGTTTGCAATGGCTGCTCACAGTCAGCATCTCTCCGTTGACAGCACATTATATAAAAATACATGGGACAACCGCAATTCCCGCACCACCTCCATCATTACCAACGGCACCTACCGTTTGGCATTGAATCCGGAAAATGAAAACAGCTTTGTATTTCCGTGCAGAGATGATGCAAAAGTTTGCTCCAACTACGGCATACGTGGCGGCAGACTCCACACCGGTATGGACATCAAACTCAACTACAAAGACAGCATCTATGCCGCTTGGGACGGCGTAGTAAGAATGGCAAAAACCAGCTACTACGGCTATGGAGCTTTTATTGTCATTCGACACAACAATGGCTTGGAGACTTTCTATGCACACCTGTCAAAAGTGTTAGTAACTGAAAATCAAGAAGTAAAAGCAGGCGATTTGATAGGTTTGGCAGGCAGAACCGGTCGTGCCACCACCGAACACCTCCATTTTGAAACCCGCTTTTTGTACGAACCCATGGACCCTCGCACCATCATAGACTTTAGCACCAACCGGCTGAAAGCCGATTCTCTTATAGTAAGAAACAAAAAATTCTATGGCATACAAGTCAACGACACTTTGGCATGGGAAAATGAAGTAAGTTCGGATACTTCCGTCACTGCCGCCGACAGCCTTACATTGACCGACAGCACAAAAAACACGGTGGCTGCTGTCCAACCTACTCCGAGCAAAACTCCCGCATCGAAACCCAACTACCACATAGTGGCAAAAGGAAATACATTGTCATATATCGCCAAACGCTATGGCGTATCGGTAAAGGAATTGTGTCGGTTGAACAACATGAAAGAAACGGACATTTTGTCCATAGGTAGAAAAATTAAACTCAGATAAAATGAAACAGAAAACGATCAAACATCCATTCAGCCTGTCTGGAAAAGGCTTGCATAGCGGCAAATTTGTCACCATTACCTGCCAACCTGCCAAGGAAAACGAAGGCATCAGATTTCAACGCACCGATTTGGAAGGACAACCCATCATTGAGGCCTTGGCATCGAATGTTGGTGAAACCAACAGAGGTACATTTATTAATAATCATGGTGCAGAAGTAAAAACGATAGAACATTTGATGGCGGCATTGGCAAGTTTTGGCATATACAATATTCTTATTCAAGCCGATGGAGAAGAAGTGCCGATTCTAACCGGCAGTTCCCAACCTTTTGTAGATGCCATTGCAGCAGTCGGCGTAGCAGAACTAAATGCCGAACAACCTGTCTTTCAACCTGCTGAAACCATCACTTATACACTTGAAGATGGTGCTGAAATACAAATCTGCCCTGCCGACAAATTAAGTATAGAAGTTTTGGTAGATTACAAGACAAAAGTTTTAGGACAACAACGCGCCTGCCTCAACAACATCAACGACTTTCAAAAAGAAATTGCCCCATGCAGAACTTTTTGCTTTCTGCACGAAATTTTCCCATTGATACAATTGGGTTTGATAAAAGGCGGTGATGTGGAAAATGCGATTGTTTATGTGGAAAAAGACATCTGTGAGGAAGAAAAACAAGCTATCTGCCGTTTCTTCGGCAAAGAAAACATTGCCGTAAGCGAAAATGGCGTTCTGAATACTTGCAAACTCTTCTTTGACAACGAAGTGGCACGACATAAATTATTAGATGTATTGGGAGACATCACCTTAATCGGTCGCCCCCTTGTCGGAAAAATATTTGCCAAATATCCCGGACACACCATTAACACCCAGTTTGCCAAACTATTGTTGGCTAAGATGGCGGAATAACACATTGGCAGTATGAGAAAAAAATAACATTTTTTTCTATTGATAAAATAAATAAAACACTAATTGCGTTGATTGAATAAAGACTATAATTATGAGAAAGTTCATTTTTGTGATAGTGATACTTTTGTTAAGCCAAGTCAGCATGGCTCAAACTTATATTGATGCAGTGGTTGTCAACGAAGGAAAGGACACCATTTTCGGTAAGATTATGGAAATAAATGATTCCACCATCACCATTGACCGCTTCAACTATATTTTCTCCATTCCTAAAGATTTGGTGGTCAGCTATCAAGCCAATGTAAGAGAGGCCTCCCGCTACGAACGCATTCACATGGAACAAATGGACAATTTGAGTGAAAAGGACTTCGGCTACCAAACATCCGGCTATTATTTAAGAAAATCCTCCAAGAATTTTTATTTAGGCATGTGTTTAAGTGTTGCCGGCAATACCTCCATTATTATTCCTTTGGTCACACATGACAAACTAACAATCGCTGACCAAGCAACACTCGCTTGCGGCATAGCAGTTTCAGCGGCAGGCTTGTTTTTCCTATTGAGGAGTTTTTATTTTGTGAACAAAGCCGGAAAAATACTGGATTTGGAACGCTCCAGCATCTACCTCACCCCCACCGAAGACGGCGGCATGGGCGTGAAAGTGAAATTTTAAGCAACCCGC
>DBXJ01000043.1 GCA_002309475.1 Bacteroidales bacterium UBA1215 | reverse complement strand
TATTTTTGGTTTTCATCGGTTTTTTCAATATTGATATGAAGGTCATTCGCTTTTTTTGCAGAAAACTGCTCAATTTGTTCTCTTAAAGCGGTACCGCCTGTAACGTCAAATATGTTTTTAATTTCATCCAGATTGCTTTGATGAATGTTTCTTAGAGCACCCGGACCTTCTTTTTTCCAATTGGCACCCACTTTTTCACATACTGCCTCTGCATTTTTCATAAACCATGTCCATACAGGACCTTGTTCCGGATGCAAGTCAGGATCTACAATATCCGGATGAACGCAATAACCTCTTTGAAGAATATTCGTTCCTATGGTTTGTTCTATGGCATATTGCTGTCTTCCTTTTTCGCTGTCGGTAAAAAAACCCATTTCTTGACTGATGGTGCGTAATATGGAAATAACCACTCCCGGAGCATTACCTCTCGGACAGCGTGTTTTGCACGACATACATTGTCCGCAATACCAAATGGTATCAGAGCGTAAGAGTTTTTCCAATTCTTCATCATCTCCGCGATGCACGATGTTGCAGATATTGCGGGGATCGTATTTATAAAATTCCGCTGCGGGACAAATAGCAGTGCACATGCCGCAATTCATGCAGGAACTGAGAGCTTCGTGAAAACGATTGTCCGCTTTTATTTTATCCGTTAAAATTCCCATTTGTTTAATTTATATAGGTATAAAACAGTCTATATTTTCTTTTAATAAGTTGCAAAAGTACAAAAAAAATATGAATTAAAGATAATAAAGAAGTTTTTAGTAATTTTGCAGCATGGAATATATTGAAAAAGTGTTAGAAAAGGACATAGATATTTTTATTGCGAAGATAAGAATAGATGAAGAAAAAATGCTGGAAGAAATTTCTTTGTCTTCTCAGGATAAAAAGAAATATGCTGCAATGACCAGTAAAAAAAGACGACAAGAATGGCTGACATACAGAGTATTGTTGTCGAATGTTTTAGGAAAAGATTTTCTTTTAGAATACCAATCCAACGGGAAACCTTATTTATTGCAACCAAAGAAAAATATTTCCATAAGTCACAGTAAAGAATATGTTGCCATTGCCATAGCAGAAAAGAAGATAGGCATTGACATAGAAAAAATTGACAAAAGAATTTTAAAACTAAAAGAAAAAATTTTAAATAGCAGAGAAGCCAATAGATTTGTTGCTGCCGATGAAAGAATGTTGCATATTATTTGGGGTATTAAAGAAAGTGTTTATAAGCAGCAAGACGAGGAAATTAACTATTTAGAAGATATAGAAGTGAAAAAAATAGATGAAAACACCGCTGAAGTGCAAGTAAAAAATCATCTGCAAAAAGTGGAATTTTTTGAGATAGATAATAATATGATAGTTGTAAGTTATTGAAAAAATCAGTTTGAAGCACATGCCAAACAGGCTATGCTTATTTTGGTATTGTTGACTTCTAAAAGGCAATGTGCGGCCGATTCAATGGTGGCACCTGTTGTGATCACATCGTCAATAAGGAGAATATGTTTGTTTTTCAAGTTTTCAGGGTGTTTTACAAAGAAAATTTCTGCTACATTTTCCCAACGAGAATATCGTGATTTTTTAGTTTGAGTAGAAGTATTGACAGTTCGAATAAACGATTGTGTGTCAAGCGGTTTTTTCATACTTTTTGCCAATCCGCGACCAATGGCTTCACTTTGATTGTAGCCGCGTTTTGCCTTTTTCTTGGGGTGGATAGGAATCGGAACAATTACATCAATAGAGGCAAAGGTAGGATTTTGGATTAAATCTTCGCCGAACAATTCTCCTAAATATTCTCCAATTTCTTGATTGCCATTGTATTTTAAATTGTGAATCATGTGTTGGATGCTGCTATCGGTTTTGAAAAAGCAAAAAGCAGTAGCACGTTCAAATTTCACTCTTCCGGCCAAAGACATTTCCACACGATTGTCAGGGTGGAGGTGAAAATCGGTTTTGGCAAGATTTTCCAAGCAATGCAGGCAAATGCAATGTTCTCCTTCCACTAAGGGTTGGTTGCAAGCCAAACACAAGTTGGGATAAAACAAACTGAGAAAATCGTTGGAAAGATGACGAATAAAATGTTTGAAATACATGATATTAGAGATAGTTTTCCAAGACTTTTTCAGTCATGTTAATTAAAAGTTGTTGTTGATGAAAGTTGTTGGCGATTTTTCGTTTTACTTTCACTATTTTTTTATTTTTAAACAACTGTCCACTGACATTGCCGTCGTTGGTAGTGGCAACATGTATCATAGTGGAAGCTCCTTGAAGCGGAGTTTTGATAAGCGGGCGGAACAATATATTGCAAAGTGTGTCAACAATGACATTATCCATTTTGATAATATGAGTGCTGACAAGACCCGGATCTGCACAGTTGACATGTATATTTTTGTCTTTCCATTTATCTGCCCAATATAATGTAGCGTAGTAAAGTGCTAATTTTGAATTAGAATAAGATACAAAACGATTGTATTTTTCTGTCGGCAAAAATAAATTTTCTTTTATGTTTCCATATTTGTAGGTAAGGGAAACCATACTGACAATTCTTGTTTGACTGACAAAAAGCGGACTTAACAATTCTGTCAATAAAAAATGTCCCAAATAATTGACAGCAATAGTCATTTCATAGCCATTGGCAGAAACCATTGGTTTGGATGGCAATGTTCCGGCATTGTTGAGTAAAACATCTACATGATTGAAGGTTTGTTTTACCTTTTCTACAAATAGTTTTATTTTATCAAAAGAAGAAAGGTCTAATTCAATAACTTGAATTTGATCATTGTGGGTAAGAAGTTTAATTTCTTGGCAGGTTTTTTCTCCATCTTGTTGGCAATAGCATGCCATAACGATATTGTAACCGGCAGTAGCGAGGGCGATAGTATGTTGCTTTCCCATATCACCGTCAGCACCGGTAATGATGGCTGTTTTCATTATGGAATAAGTTTTTTATAGGTTTGCATCCAGCGTTCCGGAATTTCTTCGTTGCAAGCCGTTAAATAGTCTTTTTCGGAACATGGAATGATGTAGTTTCTGGATATTTTTTCCTTATTGTTTTCATTGATAGGAATTTCCATCCACCAAAGATGACTGGTTTTGCTTTGATAGAAAACAATTTGATAGGTATCTAAGATAGAAACAAAATATTTGTAGAAATTGCCTTTGGCAATATCGGGTAAATCATTGTTTCTTAAAGAAACACCTTGTATGAAATACCAAAGCATTTGCGAAATCAGCATGGCACTTTGGTTCATAATATCCAATTGAGGATTGTATTCATAAATACCGAAAGAAGAAAGGCGGTCGTTTGCACCGGCATAATTTGCCAATGTACAAATTTCTTCGCCGGAAAAGCCATTTGGACCTACATTGTTGCATCCCGGGGCATAGCTAAAACGAACAGCATTCATATCAACGGAAACTAAATCCGCACCACGGATTACAGGTTCGCATTCCACAAGGTCTCTTTTGACAATACCAATACGGTGAGCGTCAAAAAGCAATTTCTCCATCAATTTAATTTCTTCTGTATCTACAAGATAACTTTGATATCCAACATTGCTATAGTTAAATAGAACATTCGGGTTGGATAAAATAATTTTGTTGATATAGGAATCAGATTTAATGTCTGCATGTTCGTCACCGATGTCAAATTTTTGGTCAATGCCGGTTATGTTGATAGTTCTACCAAGTTGTTGATAGGCGAGATAGTTGGCATAGGTTAAATCTTGACTCCCTCCTAAAATGATGATTACTATTCCGCGTTCAATCAATTGGGCAGCCACTTCGCTTAAGGCAAAGTAGGTGTCGTTGGCGGTTTTTCCTATTTTGATATTGCCTAAATCGGCTATAGCAGGCATATTGTTTTGGGCAAACAATCGGTAAAATTGTTTTCTGATAGCATCGGGTGCTTGGCCACAGCCAAGATTGTCGGCGGCATTGCGTTCTTCTTCAACACCAATAATAGCAATTTTAACTCCTTCTAAGTCAGGAAAATCTTTTTCATAAATTTGAATATTGTTGCCAATACGATTTTCTGTTTTCGGAAAGAAAAAATCTAAATTTTCTCTGTTGACAGGATTAAAAAATGCTTTCATAGTTTATTTCTTTTTTGTGGCACGTTTAGTTTTTGCGGGACCCGCTGCAACAATTTGCATACATTGTTCATAGGTAAGATTTGCCGGATCTTGGTCTTTAGGAATTTTATAATTTTTGCCGTCTTTGCTGATATAAGGACCAAAACGACCGTTTAAAATCTTTAAAGTGTTGTCGTTTTCAAAAACTTTTATATTGTTTTTTTCATCATTTTTATTGATGATGTCTATGGCAGTTTCGAGTGTCAATTCGTCCAGATTGGTATCTTTTGGAAGAGAATAGAAATGTTTGTTGAAAGAGATATAAGGACCAAAACGACCGACAGAAGCCGTTACTTCTGCATTTTGATAATTTCCTAAAGAAACATTTTTCTTTTGAGCGGTTTTGGCATTTTTTGCCTCAATAATTTTCAAACAGTCATCTAATTCTATCGTCATCAAATTGTAAGCTTTGGGAATAGAATAGAAGGCGTCTTTATAGCGAAGGTAAGGACCAAAACGACCGATATTAGCGGTAATTTCTTCACCTTCGTGCATGCCGATATGTCTTGGCAGTTCAAACAATTTTAAGGCTTCTTCGTAGGTAATGGTGTCAATGCTTTGATTCGGCAAAAGTTTGGCAAATTTCAATTCTTCTTTATTGGAATTAGATTCTCCGATTTGAATAATTGCACCAAAACGACCCAATTTGGCATACATGTTTTGGTTGGTTTTAGGAAATTTTCCCAACAAACGTTCTCCATGTGCTTTTTCGGAATTTTCCATGGTGAAGTCAATTTCTTTGTGGAAAGGTTTGTAGAAATTGTCAATCATTTTTTTCCATTCCTTTTTACCGGTGGCAATGTCATCGAATTCTTTTTCCACTTTGGCGGTGAAATTGTAGTCCATAATATTTTTGAAATTTGTCACTAAAAATTCGTTGACAATATTTCCTATGTCGGTTGGCAGCAATTTCCCTTTTTCAAAGCCCACTTTTTCTGTTTTTGTCGCTTGGGAGATTTTATCTTTTTGAAGCGTGATAATTTGATATTTGCGTTCAAAACCTTCTTTATCTCCACGAACTACATAGCCGCGTTTTTGGATAGTGGAAATAATTGGTGCATAAGTAGAGGGACGGCCGATTCCCAATTCTTCCAATTTTTTTACCAAACTTGCTTCCGTAAAGCGGAAAGGTTGTTGGGTAAAACGTTGTGTACTTTCTATTTTTGTTGCAAACAATTCATCACCGGCAGCTACATTGGGCAAATTGTTATCGCTGATGGTGTTGTCTTCTTCATCGTCTTTGGATTCCAAATATACTTTTAAAAATCCGTCGAATGTCAAAACTTCTCCGGTGGCATTGAATATATAGGAGGAGTTGGAAATATTGATATTGATATTTGTTTTTTCATACAAGGCGTCGCTCATTTGCGAGGCAATGGTACGTTTCCAAATTAGTTCATAAAGTTTCTTTTGTGAAGCATCGGTAGAA
The DNA here is from genome assembly GCA_002309475.1 of Bacteroidales bacterium UBA1215. GTDB lineage: Bacteria > Bacteroidota > Bacteroidia > Bacteroidales > WCHB1-69 > UBA1205. The sequence continues at coordinate 1,968 of DBXJ01000043.1, read as the reverse complement.
CTAATCGTGTGCATGCCCATATTGGTCGGACGAATTGCTTCGTGGGCTTCTTGAGCGCCTTTGCTTTTGGTGGTATATTTTCGAGTTTTTGAATATTTTTTGCCATAAGCAGTTTCAATTTCTTTTTTTGCTGTTGCCAAGGCAAGGGTGGAAAGGTTTACAGAGTCGGTTCTCATATAGGTGATAAAACCGGCTTCGTATAATTGTTGAGAAACGAGCATTGTTTTTGACACCGAAAAACCTAATTTTCTTGCTGCCTCTTGTTGCAAAGTAGAGGTGGTAAAAGGTGGAGCAGGGGATTTTTTAGCAGGATTTTTGCTGACATCGGCAATGTGAAATTCTGCTTTCTTGCAGGTTTCTAAAAATTCTATGGCTTCTTTTTCGGTAGAGAAACGAGTATTTAATTCTGCGGTAAAGGCTTTTTTGTTGTCTTTGGCAGTATAAAAAGATGCCAATACGCGATAAGAAGAACTAGCTTGGAAAGCATTGATTTCCTTTTCTTTTTCTACTATCAATCTAACGGCAACCGATTGCACACGACCGGCAGAGAGACTTGGTTTTACTTTTCTCCACAATACCGGCGACAATTCATATCCGACCAATCTGTCCAAAACTCGTCTTGCTTGCTGGGCATTGACAAGGTTGATGTCCAAATCTCTTGGATTGGCAATTGCTTCCAAGATGGCATTTTTTGTAATCTCGTGAAAAGCAATACGTTTGGTTTTAGAGGAAGGTATATTCAATGTTTCTATCAAATGCCAGGAAATGGCTTCTCCTTCGCGGTCCTCATCGGTTGCCAGCCATACAACATCAGATTTTTTTACGGCAGACTTCAATTCACTGATAATTTTCTTTTTATCTGTCATAATTTCATAATCCGGAATATAGCCGTGCTCTATATCTATGCCGATTTTTTTATCCGGCAAATCCCGCACATGCCCCATACTGGATGTAACGGTGAAATCTTTTCCTAAATATTTTTCAATGGTTTTAGCTTTTGCAGGAGACTCTACTATAACTAAATTTGTGCTCATTTTCTCTTTTTGTTATGTCCAAAAAATTTTTGCAAAAGTACAACATTTTTTACAAATTACAGTCTATTGGTCAAAATGAGGCTGAAACACAAGTAAAATATTTGCTTTCCCTTACTTGATAAAATTCTTGTTCGTGATAATTTGCTTTTATTTGTTGAATTCAGGTTTCGAATTCTTATGGATGATTATATTTTTCTAAAATATGATAGATTTCTACAATTTGCTCTTTTTTCCATCCACACCGATCCCTTAATATGATAAGTATGTTTGATGTACTGGTATCACCATAGAGTTCCAGAGCAGTATTGCAATGTGGAATGAAAATTCTTGTAAGAATATTCAATTTGATATCTTCTTTTACACAGCAGAACTCAGGCGAGTCTAATAAGAATGTTCTTGTTTTATTCAAAAAAAAGAATGATTGATAATTTACTTGTAAAACCTTTTCTTCCTCGTTGATCTCTATTCGATTAATCATACAAAAGCACTCAAAATAGTACACGTATCCAAGAAATATAGGTATAAGACCCAAGAAAAAAAAGACTGGAGAGTCTGAAATCCATAGTGTCATAAATTTTATAAAATTCCACTCCTCATCTTTAAAAGAAATCAATATATATGAAAGCAAACTGCTTGTCAACATCCATGTTGCCTGATATTTAAACAAATACAGAAAATAAAACACGAAAAATGGACAGTTGCTATTTCTTTTAATTACCATGACTCATCATTTTAGTAAACCTTTGCGCCAACTGGGAGAACTTCTCTTTCTTTAGGGTGCTTAATTTTATAACTAACCCACTGTTCCCACAATGTCGAGGCAGTAAAAGAAGCAATAGACTTTCCTATTGACTTCGAAACACTTATTATAAATCTCTTTTTTCATTTTTTTGCTTTCCCTTGCTTGATAAAAATTCTATTTATTATGATAAAG
>DBXJ01000065.1 GCA_002309475.1 Bacteroidales bacterium UBA1215 | reverse complement strand
TCTGTATAACTTTTTCATACTTTCTTCTTTTTAATTGTTTAACACCAATATTTTATTAGAATGCGTTTACATCAAACGGACGTTGAATACATAAGAACTTGACAGTTTTTTCAAAATTGTATTCGTTATCTCTGATATGAATCAAATACATACCGCTGGCAACTGGAATGTTGGCAGAATTCTTCAAATCCCACTCTAAGTATGTAGTACCATCATCCGGTTTGTTGAATGAACGAACTAACGCTCCATCTAATGTAAATATCTTAATCTTACAACTCTTTGGCAAGTTCACTATCTTCACTCTTGTATCTACTTGTGAATTTTCATAACCTCCAAATGCAACTCCATAATATGGATTTGGAACTACATAGATAGAATCCATGTGAGTTTCCACTACATCACGTTGGTTATATTGTGTTGCAATATTCTTTGTAGTAAACTTGTACAATGGCAAGTTGTTATTGGTAGGATTAGTAACACCTGTATTTTCTGTTGACGACCATTTTTGATATGGACGACTTACTCGGATAGATATCTTCGTAGAAGAACCTTTTGGCATCCAAGTGTTGATATCGCCTTCTTTACCCACTGTCATTGGAATGGCTGTCCACATAGCATTTTTGTACAAGTAATTCTTTCTAATATTTCTTTGATTACCTGCTGCCATGCCTTCTATAGTCTTTAATTCATTATACAACCATGCTCCTTCGTCGTAGGCCGGACATACACGTGCAGTTGCTACATTTTCTACTGTATAAGAATTGATAGCTCTGTCTTTGTACAAATCTCTATGTCCCATGATATAAATGTAGTGACCACCACTAACATTATAGCCTACACCGGAGTTGTAAGAGACTGCATAACCCGGATTGAATATCATATCGGTTCCGTTGTATTCACCTCCACCAATACGAGAATCTTCACCAAACATTATGTTCAATCTTTCACCTGTTTCTACACAGATTGCATAACCCGGGAACCAACTCATACCATAACCTGTTCCATCCGGATTTCCTTGTTTGTCAACAGATGGACTCTTACGCAAATTGTGACGTTTTGCATGACCGATAGTGGCTGTTGAGTCAGTACCGATTTCAACAACAGGACATCTTGTCCACAAGTTGGTATCTGATGTGAATACTATATCCACACTATACAATTCTGTCATTAATGGATAGGTGGTTTGGAATGCGGATGCATTGACTCTTACACTATCCAAAGGATTGCCATAGGCATCTTGATATTCCGGTGATTCAAAACCATAGCCCGGACCATTGTCATAAACAGATGCTAATGCATAAGGTGCCCAACCTGCACCAAGGATAGACTCAAATTGTTTGTTTTTATCCATCCAACAAGTATAGGTAGATGCTCCTCCGTTGGAAACACCCGATCCGTCTGAATTGCTTAATTTAATATAATAATCTTCTTGACGTGCTTGTTCGTATATTTGAGTATTCAAAGCCCAGTCTCCTGAACGAGTTTGACCGGCACGTATCCAATTGGAAATTCCTTCACTTCCTTGATCTGCAAAGAACATCAATCCAACAGAGCCATTAGTTTCTTGAGAAGCTGATATGTAATCAACTGAAGAATACAAATAATATGCACTTCTGCTATCAGGATTGATATAATCTGCCAACGGAGTATATTTAGCATTATAGATAGTAATTGAAATACCTAAATCTAAGAACAATTGTTCATTTAATACCGAAATAGATTGTTCTGCATCAATAATGGTATCTACTCCTTCTGCAGTTGTATATTCCAATTGCCATTTTGTATCATCGGTTACGGCATTGGTTGAACTATCCGGATTGTAGAATCTTACCATATAGTCTGAACCTACAACTTGTAATGGGTCTACAACTTTTACACCGATAGGACCGGCATTGATTTCAAATACCAAACTGTCTGCTCTGCCGTTTGCCAAGATTTCTTCTATGGTTGCTTGTGTCAATTTCAAAGCGTTACCGCCATTACCTTGTCCTTCCAATTGGGTAATTTGCGGTTGAGTGCCATAAACTGAGTTAGCAATTGTACCATTTTCTTCTATAGCATTCTTGTGAGGAATAACGGTATAACATTTTACATTCTTGTTACCTGCCAAATAAGGAGTTTTTTGTCCGAACAAACCATCCGGATTGTCAGAACTTGTTCCATAAGTTTCATAATTATTATATGCGTATGCTATCGCCATATAATAATATTTTTGATGATTTACCAAATCTGCACCGAATAAATCAGTTGTAATTTCAAAACTATGTGCGATACCTGCATCTGCACCTTCTACCATTGATATTGGAACTTCGGTAGCTACGGCAGCGTCGTACACATAGTTGATAAGTGTTGCTACACCATTTTTGATATCACATTGGTAAACCAAACGAGCTTTGCTATTGTCTCTCAATTCAGCTGCACCTACTGTTCCGTCCACCAATTGATATACCTGATATCCTTCAAATACATAATGATCGTTATATTTTATGGTATCTGATGTTGCAATAGCAACTGTTATACCGGAATCTTTTACTATATAATCTAATGTATATGTACCTGTTGCAGCATCCCAAATGGTATCTACGCCTACAACAACTTGAATGGTATCAACTCTTGTATCTATTGAACTTTTCACTCTATAGTTAGGTATAGAAGGATCTTCTTCGCTATATTGTTCTTTATAGTTGTTGGAAGAAACTGAATTGGTCAAATAGCATATCAATTTTTTATCTGTTTCTTGGAATACCAAGTCCGGAGCATCGGGACCATCCACCACTTTGAAACAGCTTTCAAACAAAGTTTGAGCTTTGTCATCGGCAGCTTTCAATAGCAATACTGATGCCCAAGGAGTTCCTGTAGCTCTTGCCCATGGAATACCGACTGTAATATAGTTGATAGAACCTGCTTTCAATGTGAAAGGTCCTGCAGATTGCATAAAACGACGGTCATTAGGGCTGTTGCCGACTTCTTCTTCTGTCCAAAGAATGCCGGGATCGATACCATTGGTACCCCAATTACACGGGTCGGTTTCGCCGGGGAACATAAAGTCGCATTGAGGAGCACCTGTTCCTGTTTGGCTATAGTGACCATTGGCACCATAACGCATTGGCGTATTATCTTTCCAAATACCTCTCAACATATTGTAATAGTCAACTGCTACACTCGGGTCACCGATATTGGAGTTGTCGTTGTTGTGATATACAAAACGTCTCATACCGAAACGTTCGTTATCGGCAATACCATCACCAAAGTTAACACCATTGATAGCTTCGGCTTTTACCGGAACCATTGCAGTGGTATCTACCCATTGTCCGGTTGCTGAATCTAATCTTAAATGCCATGTAAACTCTCTCAAATTGTTGTTGGCAGTTACAATTTCGCAAACATTGCCATAATTAACTGAGAAAGATGGTCCATAGTAATTGTCGCCTTTGTAAGACGGGTTGTCATAACCATCGGCATCCAAATAAGGTCCTTGGAAGAAATCGACACCTACTGCAGGAGGATTGGCACCATATTCTGTATTCAAACCATTACCGTCAACGGCTGTTCCGTTGTAGCAATATCCCAAACCTCTTTCTACATCACAACCTACATAGTCATCTTTTGCATATCCCAAATCAGGGTCAACCCATTGGCTGAAATAAGTTTCTGTCAATTCATAAGTAGAACGGTTGATGATTTCGTAAGAATAGAATGTCATATTATTCAATTCATCGGTAGTGGCAAATCCGAATGCTTGAGCTCTAATTTCCAAACCGATAGGAGAACCTTTACTTTCTGTATGAGCAGCACCCTTATCATTGAAAATCCACCATAGAGTAGCATCGCCTTTCAAAACTTGGTCTGCCATAATACCTCCGCTTGAGATATTATTTTGTGTTTCCATAGTTTGTGGCAATCTGTTGGTGGCTGCCAAAGCTCTATTTGCATCTGTCCATGGACACAAAGCATTGTCAAAATCATAATATGGATAATCACCATTTTCCGGATTATAACTTCCATCTCCGTCAACATCCACGTATGGTGCAATATACCAACTTTGTTTTGTATTTCCGTCTATCGGGTTACCCGGCCAATCTTTAATTTCTTTTGGCATAGAGTAACCGGCAATATTGAAACTATCTCTATGATTTCTTGCCATTACTTTTGTCATGTAGAAGTGTTTGTCGTACATGGAGCAAGTGGCCTGATCGATAGTTGCATCATTCAATACCAATGGTCCCGGCCAGAAGTCGTTACCTATTTGTTTGAATCGCAATGCTGCCAACTTCAACTGACCGGCAACGTCCATACCACCAATCCACAATGCTGCTGCAAACATAGAAGCTGCATTGCCTGATGCCGGAATAAAATATTGTGCTTTGCTACTATTAAACCACATAGAACCACTCGTTTCTATGTAGGCTCTTACATTGTTAACACTCAACTGGCTTGATCCGGATGCCGGGACACATTCTGCAGCTTTTCTGCCCACACTTGCTTTATGAACAGGATCGCCTACATAAAGTTCTGCACTAGCAATGCTCATGCCCAACAACGAGGTCGCCATCACAATACTAAATACTTTTACTATATTTTTCATTATTCTATTTTTTTTCTTATTTAACAATCCTACTAGAAACTAAATTGTACACCTAATTCTGCTGTCATTGGAGAACCATAAGCATTCGCCCCTTGCATACGAATGGTATAATAATCGATGAATGATTGTACATTCTCTTGTGAAGCAATATATTTTTGATAATCGCTTGCTGTTAAGAAACCATCATCAATCGGACTGCCTGTGTATGAATAAACTGATCTAATTTTCTTGAGTCCGAATAAGTTCATCATAGCTACATAAACACGCAAATATCCCGGTTTTGCTTTCTTCACGTCGTCAGCTTTTCTTAAATTGAAAATAAAATCTTTCCATACTTGTAAGTTGCAGTCAACAACCCATGGCATACGAGAACCGTTGATAGCACCTTCTACACTACGGCTACCTTGACCAACGATGGTTGAATAAGCTACACTTGAACGTGTGTATGGCAAACCGCTACCCACACCTAAATTCAAACTTACACCTGCACCTTGCAACCATTTAATTTCTACAGAACGGCTACCGTCTTTGGTTGCTTTGGTAGTTTTTGGACCATTATATTGCGGACCAAAACCAAATGAATATTCAAGATTTAATTGAATTTTGTGTCTTTGGTCATAATCCAATACTGTCAATGTACGCAAGTTAGGTTGACCGGAACGAATCAATGCCAATGTAGAAGTTGCATCTGAACCGGTTCCTTTTGCAAATTGGATGGTATAACTTGCTCTAAAAGAAATGTTCTTTACTTTACGCATTGTCAATCCTAATAAGAAACCTTGTACGGTACCAAAGTCCATATTGGTATAAGAATAGTAACTTACCGGATATGCTTGGTTGTAGTGATAAACAACTATTTGGTCACGTTTTTCACTATAGTATGCTTTGAATTCAACTTTCAAATTTTTGGAAATTCCTTGTTGGAAACCAACTTCGTAATCTACACTTCTTTCAGGTTTCAATCCCGGATTGGAGAATGTGCTTGAAGATCCTGCATATTTTTCAAAGTATAAATAAGAAAGCGGATTAAATCTTTGTGATGCAGTGTTGGTTACAATATTGTAACTTGCAGAGAATACTGAACTTTCACCTACTACAAATGAGAATGAAATACGAGGAGAAAGGGTGATACCGCCATTTTTGAAGGTAGGAGTATAGTCTGCAAATGCTTTATAGTTTACTTTGGATACATCTGATGGTCCCGGAGTTTCTTTCAACAACGGCATCAAATTGGTTTGACCTGCTGCGGATGCCAATGTTGCAGCATCTGTTACCTCGTTTCCTTGTGCATCATACCATGTCAAACCACTTCTAAATGCGGTAATTTCCACATCTGATGTAGCAGTTGCATCTTGTACATATATATAATAGTTGTCGCTATTATTCATAAAGTCGGGAATGTAGGTTTCGCTAGAGATAAATCCTGCTGCTTGTGCTTCTTTTACTGTATAAGCCTCTCTATACAAGAACATATCTTTTACGTAAGGTTGGTTGTTGTCGAAGATATCCAAACGCAAACCTAAACTGAAATACAAACTCTTGATGGCAAATTTATCTTGAATATAAGCTGCCATACGGATAGGTTTGGAAGCACCTATTACCGAGAAATCTCTCTTGGAACTTGGATCGCCTTCGTTGAACCAATCTTGCAAGCTGGCCATGGTGATACCTTTGTTAGTCATATGTTTACCGGTATAATCATAACCGTAGAAAGAAACTATATTGTTACCATTGTGGAACAATTCTTCTGCTGAGAACATATCCAGTGAATACATGGAAGGATCGTAAGCATCTATATCTATCCATTCATTGTCAGCGGCTCCCAATTTTGTTCTTATAGATTTGTCAAAAGTAGTTTGAGCCTCTACACTGACATATCTGTTATAATCTACTGTATCTATCATATTGCCATACTCATCTTCGTAGAAAATCGGATGTTCTTTATCCAACTCTTGAATATGAGAATTGGTTTGGTCTCTCATCAATGTCCACAAACCTACCGGACTGATTGACCAACTACGAGAAGTTGTTTGTATATATTCAAAACCGAATTCTATGTTATGGTCTTTACCTTCACGACCTTTGATATCGAATGATACCATTGCTTTTGCACCTATACGATCGGAAGAAGAACGACCATTGCCATTGTAAGGAAGTCCCGGAGCTGTAAACAAACCATAAGAAGATTGGTCAGGAAATTCTCCATTGAGCAAACCTTTATAAGTTTGAATATATTCATCATTAACCATACGACCGTTTGCACGCTCATAGGCTCCCAATGTATATTGTGCCAAAGCAGCATTTTGGGTTCCCGGAGTAAAATCTACATTAGATATATAATATGTTGACAAAGCATTGGTGAAAATAGAGGTACCATCTTCCAATTCCACTGTTGCTGTATCATAGTATTTCGACATGGTATGTTCATATTTACCAACATAACCATAATCAAACAAATTATCTTTATGAATATGACTATAAGAATGACTTCTTGATTGAACATAATATGCTTGCAAACGATAGAAAGCATTTTGTATTTTTGATTTTTCTGCAGATTCGAAACGCTGGGTAAAACGGGCATTAGCGTTCCAAGATATGCTTTGAGACATTCCGTTGTTTGCTGAATTAAATAATGTATTAGAGAAATTGAAACTACGTCCTTTAGAGTAAGAAACATTTCCCGAAAACATTAAGTCTATATTTTTAGAAGTACGGATATCCAATTTTGCTGCCAACATGCCACCATATGACCATGCATTTTGCAAACGACGTCCTTTCTTTTCTTGCAAAGAAAGAATATTGTTTTCTTCGTAGAAAGTAATATAGTTGGTATTCATGGCTACGGCTGCAGAGGAAGAACCTTCTACTCCACGTAATGGGTTGGCTATCAAATAATCTATTGTTTCTTGACTGGCTCTATAAGTACCGCCTCTTACTGCACCACCGGTAGAATAAGATGCTTCACCGGAAAGTAGGAAACCTACCAATGGAGTGCCGTCTTTTTTCAATGCCAACGGACCTGCCACATCGAATCTTAAACCAAAATCATTGTAGCCGTCTATACTTCCGTATACGTCTACACTTCCGTGATATTCACGAGAAATACCTTTGGTTTCGATTTCTACTACTGATGTTGCATCACCATATTTTGCAGGAAGAGCTCCCATCAATAGGGCCATTTCACCAATAGCACCTTGAGGAACACTGGAAGTTTTTACACCATCAACATAATAGGCTGTTTGTCCGTCACGATTACCACGAACGTTCATACTTCCGCCTGAACCTACGGTAACACCCGACATGGTTGACAAAACACTCGATACAGACTTTCCTGCCATGTTTTTCATTTCATCGGCAGACACACGATCTTCTGTAACGGTTTGGTCTTGTTGGAACAAAGGACGTTCTGCAACAACCTTTACTTCACCCTTGGTGATAGCGGATGAACTTAATGTTACAGGTTGGATTTTTGTTTGACTACCACGAACTTCCAAACCTTCAAGTGTAAATTTGGCATAACCCATACATGATACGATAAGGTCATACTTGCCGGATTGGATGGGCTTTAAGGTATATTGACCATCTTCATCTGTAACTGCTCCCAATATCAAAACGCCTTCTTGCATTAATTGCACATTAGCGAATTCGATGGGAGTTTTTCCATCTGTTTCGGTAACTTTTCCTTTAATTGTAGCATTCTGCCCGTAAGTGATACTACCCGTAAGTAACACTATTACAAGTGTAAATAGTACTTTTCTTAACATATTCATAAATATTAAATCAATTACTTTTTGAATTTTCAAAAGTATCATTTATTTCAATATAAAACGCTATTTTCTGCAAAAAAAACTTATTGAAAACAAATATCGTTCTGTTTTTCAAAACAATAAAAAATTTTCAACATAGATATCAACCGATTTTGTTAAAAACTCAGCCTAATCGGGTACACAAGTTTTTTTATACCTGCCCCTCAGACCTTTTTGGCGGTATTTTTTCTTCTGCTGACGCAATTCTTTTTTGATACGTTTTCTGGTATCTTTTGACTGGTTGTTTAAATGCTGTTTGAAGGCTTTTTTATAGGCTCGGTAGCCTTCTCTGCGTTGCTGTTCTTTTTTCTTGGCTAATTCTATTTGTGCCTTTTCCACTTCTGTCCGGCACGACGGCAAAGTCGCTGCCAGCCAACATCCGCACAGACACCATATAAGCCAATATTTCACCTTATAACTAGCCGTTTTTTTTATCTTCGCCATGGATTATGTTTTTCGTTTTTCTTTCTTCGCTGCCGGAAACAATACATTGTTGAGTATCAATCTATAACCTTCTGAATTAGGATATAAATTCAAGTCTGTCGGAGGATCGCCGACAAAATGCTGATAATCTTCCGGATCGTGACCGCCTAAAAAGGTAAATGTTCCCTTTCCGTATTCGCCATGTATATATTTCACTTCGTCAAAGGCTTTGTTTTCTCCAAGAATGACCACATTGGGTTTTACTTTGTCTTTTCTAAAAGCCGTTGTCTGTCCCATAAATCCCCTTATCACCTGATAGTGATTCTGACAGAGCATGGTCGGCACAGGGTCCCACTTGGCGGAAAAATCAAACAAAGTGAAAAAATCGTTGTTTTGATTGAGCATGTGCTGTGAAGGATCGATGTCGATATCCGATACCTCGTATTCATAAGGGTTGGTGGAAATTTTGAAATTATAAAAGGCAAAAGTTTTGGTAAAGTCTAATTTTGATTGGGCGTCTTTATCCATCGGGTCGCCGTCGAAAGGGGAATCACAAATATCCACTCCTTCTGCCGCCAAGGCGATATCGTAACTATCGGGTGCCGAACACATGGCAAACATAAATCCGCCACCTGCCACAAAATCCTTTATCTTTTTTGCCACTGCCAATTTCAACTGCGAAACCTTCGAAAAACCCAACTTGTGTGCCGTTGCCTCTTGTTGTTTCACATCTTCTTTGTACCATTGGGCACTATGATAATTTCGCCAAAATTTTCCATATTGACCGGTAAAATCTTCGTGATGCAGATGCAGCCAGTCATAAGTCGGCAATATGCCCCCTATCACCTCTTCGTCGTAAACTACATCATAGGAAATTTCGGCATAGGTGAGCACCAAGGTTACCGCATCGTCCCATGGCAATTTGTTTTTGGGAGAATAGACGGCAATTTTGGGGGCCTTGTTGAGTTTCACCTCGTTCATATTCACATCCGACTGGGCAATTTCCTGCAAAATGGCAGCCGCCTGCACATCGGTTATCACCTGACAAGCCACCTCACGAATATTGCATTCGTTGACAAATTTTTCGTTGTAAGTAAATAGAAAACTACCACCTCGGTAATTCAACAGCCAGCTTACTTCCACATCTTGCTTGAGCAGCCAGTAGGCTATGCCGTAGGCTTTGAGGTGATTGGTTTGACTTTTGTCCATGGGTATCAAAATAGAACTACCCAAGACCATTTGTAAAGAAAAAAGAAAGGCGACTAAACAAAACATCGCCTTTTTCATTTTACAAAACATGCTATTTATTTATTTTGCATGGGACTTTTCGTTTTCTCCGGGTATTCTGCTTCTTCTTTCGGTTTTACATTTCCTTTGATATGCAATTCCACTTTGGAATTGACTTCTGCATTGGAAATCACTGTTATTTTTTTGTTGATGACACCTATTCTTTTGGTATCGTATTTCACACCGATAGTGGCAGTTTTGCCGGGCATAATAGCCTCTTTGGGCCATGTAGGAACAGTACAACCGCAACTTGAATATACATTGCTCAATACCAATGGCTCTTTGCCGGTATTTTTGAATTTGAATTCACAAGTACCGTCTTCGCCGACAAAGATAGTACCATAATCGTATTCCAATGCGGTAAATGTTATTTCCGGAGCCTTGCTCTTTTTGGTTTTAGCGGGAGCCTCTTGTGCGTAAGTCTGCATAGAAAAACCCATTACCAAACAAATTCCTAATAATGACAATAATTTTTTCATTTTTATCTCCTTTTTATTTTTCTATTACTATACCTTCAATTTTGATAGTTTCCTGCTTATTGGATGCGTTGGAATAGATGGCTATAGTCTTTTTGAAAGGACCTTCTTCGGTAGCATTATAAGTAATTTTCAACACACCCGATTTGCCCGGGGCAAATGGTTCTTCCGGCCAGTCGATAGTTGTACATCCGCAATTGGTATATACTTCGTATATGGCTAAGGTACGCTTGCCGGTGTTGGTGAATTTTACTTCCATGGTTTTGGAATCACCTTTGGCAATTTCTTTGAAATTTACTTCGTTGGTTGCCAACGACATATATGCTTTGTCGGACGATTGTGCCGAAGTGGCAGTTGTCTTTGACTGACCAAGGGCAACCACCACTATCACCATACTGACTATAGTCAACAATATTTTTCTCATTTTCTTTTGTTTTTGATTCTTTTTTATATTCTTGCAAAAAAGATACCAAACCTATAACAAGTCGGGATTTACTTTCTCAAATTTGTAACCGAACTCCGGCAAATACGGATTTCCCAATATGTTTTTCAAGAAATCTACATAGACATCTGTAAAAGTAAATTCGTCAGTGTTGTAATAAGCATTTTGCAAAGGACGGTTGCCGATAGATCCCATATCTATTGTATCGGTATTGTATTCTTCCAATTGATCGATAGGCACTATCTTGGTCATCACCGGCATTTTGCCGTAATCTTCTCTGATCAACAAATCCAATACTTTGTCTGCCAAAGTGGAAGTGAGCAAACGGTCGTATTCGCAGCAATAGCCCGATCTCGGATAATAACCCGATATTTGAGAACGGGCGGAAATTCCCAAACGATTGGTAATTTCTGATGCTATCACGCCGCTGATGCCGCCGAAACGAGGATGTCCGTATTCGTCTTTTTCACTGCTTGCATACACCATGCCTAATTGTTGGGCATTGTCGTCCCACCAACGCACGCCTTCCGAAACGGCTATAACAAGATTTTTCTTTTCTTTGTAAAGCAATTTCACCTGCTCAAAAAATCTTTCTTTTCTTTCACTGGTCATTTCATATTCAGGTACCAATGCCAATTCTGCACCACCGAAGATAGCACTTCCTGTCAGCCAGCCGGCATCGCGTCCCATCACTTCCAATACCATAATTCTTTGGTGTGATTCGTTGGTAGAACGCAAATGACGAGCCATTTCGCTTACCCGTTTAGCGGCAGAAGGATAGCCCGGACATAGCACTGCTTCAATGGCTTTGCCTTGATAATAGTGCATGGTTCTGGTTCTTAAATCATTGTCGATAGTTTTCGGGAAACCTATCACCGGAATGCCGCATCTTTCGTACAAACGTTTGGCGGCACCATTGGTATCGTCACCACCGATAGTGATTAAAACATCTATCTTGTATCTTTTCAGATTTTCGATAATTTGAGGTACTCTGTCTTCCGGATTTTTTTCCGACGGGAAGGGATTGGTACGGCTGGAACATAAAGCCGTTCCACCATAAATGCCATTGTAGGGTTGGTTGGTCAAATCGACCATATCGCCTTCTCCCAACAAGCCTTTCCAGCCTTGGCGAATACCATAGACTTTGAAACCGAGTATCAAAGCACGGTTGCGGATGTTTTCTATACTGGAGTTAATGGCGGGAGTATCGCCTCCGCCTGACAATATTGCTACTGTTTTGCCTTTAAAAATTTTGTCCTTATTCATAGTTTATCTTTTTTAAATTTCTACTCGATTATTCTATTTTTAACGAAATATTTTCTTTTTTAGTTTGCTCTTTCCCAATAAATGGTTTTCCCGAAGGCCGGCAACCCGATATAGCAGCGGGCTTGGTATTTACCCGGGCCGGTTTTGGAAATTTTCACTTTGATAGACCTGTCTCGTGCATCACTGCGAATTTCTCCGTTGACCCATTCTTTGGTCTTTTTGTCGAATACCAATTTGGTAATGGTTATCAAAGTGGCCACTTTGCCGTCTTTGGCCGATTCGCTGTCGGCACCTTTGGGCACTGCCATTCTGCCTTCGTATTCTCCTTTTACGTTTTTGGTAAAAGTCATAAACATTTCTTTGCCGGCTTTTTCCAATTTTTCATCTATCAGTTTGTATTTGCCCAATATGTCGTCGCCCACTTGCGCAAAGGAACTCTTCAGCATGAAAAACAATATCACCAATATGAAATTAAACCGCATTTTCTTTCCTTTATTGATAAATTTCTTTTTTAAAAGCCTTCAAAGTATTGATGAGCAAGCCCACAATGGTCATAGGTCCTACGCCGCCGGGCACGGGAGTGACAAACTCGCATTTTGGTGCCACCTCGTCGTATTTTACGTCTCCGGCGAGTCTGAAGCCGGATTTTTTAGTGGCATCGGGCACTCTGTGTATGCCCACATCTATCACCGTGGCACCGTCTTTTACATAGTCGGCTGTTATCATCTCGCATTGACCGATGGCTGCCACCAAGATATCCGCCTGACGGCAAATTTCTTTCAAATTGGCAGTCTTGCTATGGCAAAGTGTTACCGTACAATTGGCATGAGCTTGATTTCTTGACAAGAGAATGGCGGCGGGCGTACCCACTATATTGCTTCTGCCGAGTACTACACAATGTTTGCCGACAGTTTCCACATTGGAACGCTCCAACAGCAATTGTATGCCCATAGGTGTTGCCGGCAGATAGGATGCTTGTCCTAACACCATTTTGCCGACATTGACAGGATGAAATCCGTCTACATCTTTTCGCGGGTCGATGGTGGCAATCACCTTGTTGACATCGATTTGTTTCGGCAAGGGCAACTGCACTATCAAACCGTCTATTTCGTCGTCTTGGTTAATGAATTCTATGGTTTTTATCAACTCGCTTTCGGAAATATTTTCCGGCAGTTTATACACCGAAGAGCAGATGCCGATTTCGGCACAAGATTTTTCTTTGTTGGCCACATAGGTTTCGCTGGCGGGGTCGTTGCCGACCAAAATAGCTGCCAAATGCGGAGTACGACCTGCCTGGCTGCGAAGTTGTTGCACTTCGGCTGCCAATTCCGCCTTGATTTGATTTGCAATTAGTTTACCGTCTATTATATTCATAGTCTATATTTATCTCAAATTGTTTTTCATATTTTGCATCAGTTGTCTGCCTCCGCCCGTTGCCACCATTTTCATCACCTTGCGGGTGCCTTCAAACTGCTTCAACAAGCGATTGACTTCCTGAATGGAGGTGCCGCTGCCTTCGGCAATACGCTTACGACGGCTTCCGTTGAGGACTTCAGGATGCTCTTTTTCGTAAGGTGTCATGGAATTGATGATAGCCTCTATGCTTTTGAAAGCATTTTCGTCTATATCCATGTTGTCGGCCATTTTGCCCATGCCCGGCAACATGCCCATTAGATTTTTCATATTACCCATTTTCTTTATCTGCTGCAACTGGTTGTAGAAATCGTTGAAATTAAATTGATTTTTTGCCAATTTTTTCTGCAGTTTACGGGCTTCTTCCTCATCGTATTGCTCTTGGGCTTTTTCCACAAAGCCGACTATATCGCCCATGCCCAAAATTCTATCTGCCATTCTGGAAGGATAGAATTCGTCCAAGTCTTCTATTTTTTCGCCGATACCGATAAATTTGATAGGCTTTTGCACCACATAGCGAATTGTCAATGCGGCACCGCCACGGGTGTCACCATCCAACTTGGTAAGTATAACTCCGTCAAAATTCAATTTGTCGTTGAAGGCTTTGGCGGTATTGACGGCATCCTGACCTGTCATGGCATCCACTACAAAGAGTATTTCGTGCGGTTGGACAGCATCTTTGATGTTGCCGATTTCGTTCATCATTTCTTCATCTACCGCCAAACGACCGGCAGTATCGATAATAACAGCGGTATAGCCGTATTCTTTGGCATAGGCGACGCCCTTTTTTGCCAAGTCAACCGGCTTTTGGTTGCCTTCTTCGGTGAAGACATCCACTTGAATTTGCCCTCCAAGCACCTTCAATTGTTCTATAGCAGCAGGACGATAAACGTCTCCGGCCACCAACAAGACTTTTTTCTGCTTTTTGGTCTTTAAATAATGTGCCAATTTGGCACTGTGGGTGGTTTTACCGGAACCCTGCAAACCTGCCATCAAGATAATGCTCGGATTGGCTTTTATATTCAATGCGGCATGCTCGCTGCCCATCAATGTCGTCAATTCGTCATGGACAATTTTTACCATCAACTGACCCGGCGACACGGCCGTGAGGACATGCTGTCCCAAAGCTTTCTGCTTGATGGTGTCGGTGAGTTCTTTGGCAATTTTGTAGCTGACATCGGCATCCAGCAATGCTTTCCGCACTGCCTTCATGGTTTCGGCTACATTTATTTCTGTTATCCGTCCTTGTCCTTTCAGGACTTTGAACGCTCTTTCTAGATTGTCTGTCAGTGATTGAAACATAAAAAAATTTTTCTCAATAAAATAAATTGCAAAGATATAATTTTTTCATGACAATTTATTCATTATCATCAACAATTTTTTATCGTCCTATACCTACAAGCGTTCCATGTCTAATAAGCTTTGTTTGCGTGGCAAACCATAGGCATAACCGGTGAGTGCTCCGCCGGCTCCGACAACACGATGACAAGGCACTATAATGGCAATGGGATTGCGATGCAGGGCTTGACCGACCGCTTGTGCCGAACGACAGCCGACACGCTGTGCCAAGCTGCCATAAGTAAGTGTTTTTCCGTAAGTAATTTTCAGTAGTTCCCGCCATACTCTTTGTTGAAAAGGAGTCCCTTGCAAGTGCAAAGGCGGCAGAAAATCAGGTTGTTGACCGTTGAAATAAAGGTCAAGCCAACGAATTGTCTGCTCCAAAGCAGGAGGAAGTTTGGCGGAAGATATAGCGGTAGATTCGTCTATAAAACGCAAATGCGTCAATGCCTGTTCAGTTCCTGTCAGCAAGATAGTACCGAGCGGAGACCGATAGCAGACAGAAAAACGCACATCTTGGCTCTTCAAAGTTGTTTTCATCCGTGCCAGATAGAAAGCGAGCGTCCTTTTAGAAAGCTACTGCCTCCCAGCCAAAGTCTTGATAATAATGTACGTTGAGATTGTGTTGACGGACATATTCCTTCATTTGCTCCTTGCGGACAGCCTCGCGAACGGATTCGCTGGCGTGGATATTTTGATAGATGTCGAAATAAGTGCCGAAAATACGTTTGGCGCTGGCTTCGTTGCCGGCACCGTCTTCGGTTTGCTCAAACGAAGTTACCGTATATTTTCCATCTTGTTTGTTCAATGTCATCAAGCCGGAGTGGTTGCCGCCGGAAACACACTTCAAGGTGTCACCGGTTTGCTGATACCACAACACCCAAAAGTCGCCCATAAAAAGTTCGTCTTCTTCATGCACCATCATTAATACAGGAATACATACCTCCCCTTTTTGATATTGCTCACCTATTTCTTTTACTAAATAGTCGCTAATGGCTTGTCGCACAAGCTGCTCTTCCTTGTTGATGGCAATATGACGAATGCAGTCGGCCTTATGTCCGTCGAAATCTGATATAAGCCATTGTCCGTTCACCTTCTCCATATAGAGTTGATGTTCCTCAACGTCGGTTGTTTCATCAAAGGAACCGTCTTCCCATTTTTGGCGTACCTTGATAGTTGCCACGGCATGGCTGTCATCGGTTTGCTCCACACCTGCCACCTCATAATCGGCAATTGTTCCGCCATTGCCGGTTACGAAATAATACAGCCACTCGTGATCCATGGCTTCAAACTCCGGCAGATAATGAAACATGGTGTCCAAAACGGAATAAAAATCTTCCGTCATGTAGTCTTTCGACTTTTCCAACAATTCGTGGTCAGGAATGTACCGGCACAATTCGGCGGCACGTTCTTTCAGTTGTTTTTCTTTGTTGCCGCATGCCACACACAACAGGGCGGCGAAAGTGATGATGATAATTTTTTTCATATTTGCTATATTTTTTTGTTGACAATTATATTTCTTTGAATTTGCAAAGGTACATAAATTAATGATTGCCTATCCTCTCAACATTAAAAATATTTGCCGATATAGGATTTATTTTTTGGCATCTCCTGCTATAAGGAGAATAATCCATGTCAGCAAGGCGGACACAAAAAGCGACAACAACACCCAGCCGAGCGGGTCGCGGTGACGGTTTTTGGCCATTTTGTAGGCTATATGTATGCGTATCAAATAGATTAACGCCAAGGTAGCTACCACTGAAAAAAGATACAGCAGTGCCTCCGCCACCTTCGGGTCTATAACAATATGTGCAATAGATAACATGTCCATTATTCGTTATTTATATTTATAGGATTTTAATTCAAATTCCACCTTGTATTTGCGGTTGGGATGAGTATATGATGCTTGACTCTTATAATAGGCATAATCATTCATATATCCATAACCTTTCAAGGTGAAATTTTTTACCATACCCGGGTCTATGCTAATGGATTTGGAAAAATCCTGATAATCCAACATATTGCCATTCATATCGTAGTAAATCATACGACCTGTGAAAGAGGTAATGGTACGATTAGTGTTGTTTGTAAAAGCTACCGTTGCATCATATTGAGAAAAATCGTGATGATAGTTGGTCAATGTAAGTGCATTAGAATTGTTTGCCGCATTGGATGTTGTTGCCGGAGCGGACTTGGCGGCCGGAGCGCTGGCAGATGTTGTGGTGCCGGATGAGGCATTGCCTTTTTTAAGCTGCTCCACTTCTTTTCGCAGCTGTGCCACTTCTTTTTGCAAGGCTTCAAAATCTTGCGGATTGGCTGTTTGGTCGGAAGGGGAAGACAATTCCGAAATTGCTTCCGTAGCGGCCTTGGACTCCGGCTCTTGCTCCCAACGTATCCATCCCATAGCCCAAAACAAGGCAACAAGAGCTACTAACACTATGAGTATCACTATTATAATACCCGATCTGCTTCTTCTTTCATATCTTTCTTCTCTCA
>DBXJ01000091.1:11051-17037 GCA_002309475.1 Bacteroidales bacterium UBA1215 | reverse complement strand
CGGAATCGCCAAGAATTAAGTTGGCATTGGAGCCTGTGTCAAAGTAAAAATCATAAATGGTATCATCTATATCTAATCTCACAATAGGATATTTTTTTGCTAATTTGAAATATGCATTCAAACGGATATAGTCTGTTGTATCATATACCATATTACTATCCAACAAAGTAATGGTGGTATCGGAAAAATTGATAAGCAAAGTTTGATTTTTAGCTGTCATAAAATCCATAGATGCCATTTTTTTATTCAATTTTGAGGATTCACCCATACATGCAGGAGCATCAAAAACATTGTTATACAATATTTCCCCTATCAATTTCTCGCTTTTTTGCCATGGAGTTGTTATATTCAAAATACTCATTCCGCTTTTTTGCTCTATGGTATTTGTCGCAGTTTTAAATCTCACCTTTCTTATCGGCCTTATTTTCAACACCGTATCATTATTCACACGTTCCATTATTTTTCCCATGCCACCGGTATCAAAAAAAAGAGTATCCTCCATTCCGTTAACAATACACGGAAAATATATGGCATCATCATATAGAAAACGTTGTGTTTGATAGAAATAAGTTGTTGTCGTTTTCTTTTCTAGTCGCATATATTTTAACATATAGTTAATTTCTCTTACTCCATCAATAAGAGTACTGCATGAAGAAAACAGGAATATTCCCGACATTAAAACAACTATTGTTTTCACCTTTCTATTATTCATGTTTTCTTCTTATTTATCCTATTTTACCACAAATTATTTTGCAAAAATAATAAAAAAATGAATATATTTTGGGGCATTTATTTCAGCCTATAAAAAAAATATCCTCGGCATTGCCGAGGATATTTTAACGAGTTCCTGTTATTGTATTTCAACCAATTTGATTGGTTTTTTAGATGTATCCTGCATTTTGGGCAAAAATACATTCAATACGCCGTTGTCCATTTTGGCGGAAATGTTCTCTTTGTCAACATTATCCGGCAACAACAAATTCTGTTCAAAATGATTGTAACTGAATTCATGGCGAAGATATTTACGACCATGCTTATTGTTTTTATCTTCTGTCTCGTTTTTGCG
This sequence comes from Bacteroidales bacterium UBA1215, assembly GCA_002309475.1. GTDB lineage: Bacteria > Bacteroidota > Bacteroidia > Bacteroidales > WCHB1-69 > UBA1205. The sequence goes on along the minus strand of DBXJ01000091.1, from coordinate 15,971 downwards.
TTCCATGGTTATCACCAATTCATTTTGATCATTTACATGAATCTTGAAATCTTCTTTGGTCATACCCGGAGCGGCAATTTCGACATGATATTGTTTTTCGTCTTCCACCACGTTGATGGCGGGAGAAGTCATGGCTGCAGCACGCATCATCGGCCATTCTTCACTGAATAAATCATTAAACAAACTTGGCATCCAAATGTTTTCGTTTTTTTTGTTAATTGGTAACATAGTAATAAAGTTTTTTTTTCATTAGCCTCAGTCTGAAGTTCTATTCCAACCTTCATGGGCTTTCGGTTTTTATCTTTATCTAATCAAATTGCATACCAAACCGGAAAATAAGACAAATTGGCAAAAAACAATGACAATGTCTGCCTTTTTGACATAAAAAATATTGGTAAAAAAATGTTATCTTTGCAGTTTAAATAACATACTACATTAAATATAATTATATATGAAAAAAATAATCAGCCTATCACTTGTAGCAACGCTTGTTATAGGTGCATGTAACAAAAAAAATCAGTTAGACATGACAAATCCATTTTTCACTCCATGGACCACACCTTACGAGGTTCCCCCATTCGATCAAATTAAAGCCGAACACTACATTCCTGCCTTTGAGGAAGGCATGCGTCAACAAAAAGCAGAAATACAGGCTATTATCGACAACAAAGAAGAACCGACCTTTGCCAATACTATAGAAGCATTGGACTATAGCGGAGAATTGTTGGGGAAAGTCAGCAGCGTATTTTTCAATGTATTAGAAACCAATAGCAGTGACTCCATGCAAGCCATTGCAGAGGAAATTTCTTCTCCGTTGAGTGCTCATGCCGATGAAATCAATCTCAATGCAGACCTGTTTCAAAGGGTAAAAACCGTGTACGAACATCAAGACAAAGAACAACTCAACAGTGAGCAAAAACGTTTATTGGAAGAGACTTACAAAAATTTTGTCCGTGGCGGTGCCAACTTGCCGGCAGAGCAACAAGAAAGATTTAAGCAAATCAACCAAGAATTGTCGGTATTGACACTCACTTTCAACAACAATGTTTTAGCCGCCACCAACGACTACAAATTGGTGATTGACAATGAAGAAGATTTAAGCGGATTGCCGGAAAACATTATCCAAGCTGCCGCCGAGGAAGCCAACAAAGACAAAAACACCCAAGGAAAATGGGTTTTCACCTTGCAAAATCCAAGTTTGATACCATTTTTGCAATATGCCGACAACAGAGCAAAACGTGAAGAAATCTGGCGTGCCTATTCCTCACGTTGCAACGGCGGAAAATACGACAACAATGCCATCATTACCAAAATTATAAAACTAAGGACCGAACGTGCTCATTTGTTGGGCTATCCGTCTCATGCCGCCTATGTTTTGGATGACAATATGGCAAAAACACCCAAAGCCGTTTACGAGTTGTTGCTAAAAGTATGGTATCCTGCCTTGGAAAAAGCCAAACAAGAATTGACCATGTATCAAAAAAAGGCCGGCAAAGAACCTATACAACCATGGGATTGGCGTTATTATACCGAACTTATCCGTCATGAGCAATTTGACCTCAACCAAGATAGTCTTTCCACATTCTTTCCTGTCAACAAGGTGTTGGAAGGAGCTTTTATGGTTGCCAACCGTCTCTATGACTTAAATTTTGTAGAAACCAAAGAACTGCCCGTTTACGACAAAGATGTTGTAGTTTACAAAGTGGAACGCAACAACGAAGTGATAGGCATATTATACATGGATTTCTACACACGCTCCTCCAAAGCCAGCGGAGCTTGGATGACAGAATTTAGAGGACAATATCGCACTTTGGAAGGAGAAAACAAGATACCTGTTATCTCGGTAGTTTACAATTTTCCCAATCCGGTTGGCGACAAACCCTCTTTGCTGACCATTGACGAAGTACAGACTTTGTTTCATGAATTCGGACACTCATTGCATGGTTTGTTGAGCCAATGCCAGTATAAATCATTGGCAGGCACCAATGTTTCTCGCGATTTTGTAGAATTGCCGTCACAAGTGATGGAAAATTGGTCAACAAGTCCGGAAATATTACGTTTGTATGCCAAACATTACATCACCGGTGAAGTGATTCCGGAAGCATTTATAGAAAAAATGCAAAAAGTCGGCACTTACGGACAAGGTTTTGACAATGTGGAACTTATTGCAGCATCTTTGTTAGACATGGACTATCATTCCCTTGAGGAAATAGAAGATATTAATCCGACGGAATTTGAAGCCGCTTGTATGCAAAAATATGGTTTGATAGACGAAATTATCCCTCGTTACAAGAGTCCGTATTTCAAGCATATTTTCACTTCCGCATTCGGTTATTCAGCCGGCTATTATGGTTATACATGGTCGGCGGTATTGGATGCCGATGCCTTTGAAGCCTTTAAAGAAAACGGCTTGTTTGACAAAGCCACCGCAGATGCTTTCCGCACCAATATTCTAGAACGCGGCAACACGGTGGACGCCATGGAAGCCTATGTCGCCTTCCGCGGAAAAGAACCTGATATCACGCCTCTTTTGAAAAGAAAAGGCCTGCAATAAAAAAATCTCAAAAACGCATGCTTCGGCATGCGTTTTTTTTCTATCTTTGCCAATCCAATATAAATATATGATGAAGCAACTGACAACAATGTTATTTTTTGTAATCTGTTTGGCGAAAGTATTTGCCCAACAGACCATGCCGGCCAATATAAAATTGGAAAATCGCATCTATCATTCGGATATTCTTAGCATGAAAATGGAAAAAGACGAAGCCATGTTCAAAATACCTGCCATTCGCTTAAATTCCGGAGAAACACTTACTTTGAAATTTGATGACAAATCGGACAATCCCAAATATTTAAAATATACACTCATACATTGTACCTACGATTGGCAAATGACAGAAAATTTGTCAAAAAATGATTTTTTAGGCATGTTTGAAGAAACTGAAGTAACAGATTTTCAAACTTCTATCAACACCATTCAATTCTACATAGCCTACTCAATTACCATTCCCAACAACGACATTACCATCACCAAATCGGGCAACTATATTTTATATGTCTATGATGGAGATACCGAAGAACCCATTCTCACCCACCGTTTTTATGTATATGAAAACAATGTAAATATTTCCGTTGCCGCACAGCCCGCCACCGATGTCAGCCGCAAACTTACACACCAACAATTAACCGCCACCATTTCCAACCCCCACTTTAGAATTCTCTCTCCGAGTAGATACCTCAAAGTGCTCTTTATGCAGAATGGTCGCAGCGACAATGCCATTTTGCTCAGTCAACCCACTTTGGTATTGGCAGACAAAATTATCTACAACAAAGCAGATGAAGTATTGTTTGAAGGTGGCAACGAGTTTAGAACTTTTAATATCCGTACCTTAAAAACCACCATGGAACAAGTGGCACGCCACGACTATGTTGCCAATACCAACTATACATTTTTGTATCCCGACAAAGAACGCTCTCACCTTGCCTACGAAAATTATAAAGACATAAACGGATGCTATTTCATTGCCTCTGACGACGGCGACAGTTTGTATAGTGCCGATTATACCGAAGTACATTTCTATTTGCAAGCCGACAAACCCGCTGATGCGGATTTCTATGTCTATGGCGAACTTACCAATTGGAATTTGATACCTGAAGCAAGAATGACCTACAACGATTACCGGCATTGTTGGGAAGCATCATTATATTTGAAATCAGGATATTACAATTATACCTATATCACCAAGCCCACCTATGGCAACACCGGCTCAATGGCATACGTGGAAGGCAACTATTGGGAAACAGAAAACAACTACCATACTTTTGTCTATTACCAAGGTGACAACCTCGGCTACGACAGAATTATCGGCTATTATGAATTTGTTACTGAATGACAATATGATAAATCATAAAAAAATCCGCTAATTAAGCGGATTTTTTTATTCTATCTTTGGAATAGCATCTATCAAAGTTCGAGTATATTGGGTTTGAGGATGTGCATACAATTGGTCTGCCTCATTCAATTCTTGAATGGCACCTTTCTGCATGACCAATATTCTGTGTGACATATATTTCACCACCGACAAATCGTGAGAAATAAATATATATGTCAACTGAAATTCTTTTTTCAATTGATTCAACAAATTCAGCACTTGTGCCTGTACGGATACATCCAAGGCGGAAACCGACTCATCGCAAATTAAAAATTTCGGTTGTAATGCCAATGCACGGGCAATGCAGACTCTCTGCCTTTGTCCGCCGGAGAATTCATGCGGATAGGAATAGAAATATTTTTGCTCTAAATTGACTTTTTCCAGCAAATTCATCACCATTTCTTTGCGTTCGGCATCGTTTTTGCCAATGCCGTGTAATTTCATCGGCTCGGTAATAGCATGACCGATGGTATATCGTGGATTGAGCGAAGAATACGGATCTTGAAAGACCACTTGTATGTCTTTTCTCAATTTTCGCAATCGTTCCGCTTTCATTTGGTAGATATCTTCACCTTGATACAAAACCTGCCCTGATGTAGGTTCTATCAATCTCAATATCAATCGTCCCAAGGTTGTTTTTCCGCAACCGGACTCACCTACCAAACCCAAAGTTTCACCTTCGAAAACATCAAAACTTACATTTCTAACAGCATCGAAATACAATTGTTTTGCAAACCATTTTTTCGGCAATTCGTACGATTTGCACAAATTTTTAACCTGCAAAACAGGTTGACGAGTCATAATTTTCTCTATTTCTGCCTGCCGTTCTTGCAAGGTTATTTCTTCAACAGTCAATTGATTGGACAATGCCTGATTGTCGGCAGACATAAAGTCGGACACTGTCAACAATTTCTTCGGACGCTTGTCTAATGGCACTCTGCAGGCCAACAATCCTTTGGTATAGGCATGTTGCGGATGGGAGAAAATA
>DBXJ01000091.1:10465-10989 GCA_002309475.1 Bacteroidales bacterium UBA1215 | reverse complement strand
CCCAAATCGTGTGTGATAAATATAATGCTCATATTGTGATTTTTCTGCAAGGTCTTCATCAATTCTATGATGGTTTTTTGCACGGTAACATCCAAGGCGGTTGTCGGCTCATCGGCTATCAAAATATCCGGATTGCAAGCCATCGCCATGGCTATCATCACCCTTTGTTTTTGTCCGCCTGAAATTTCGTGCGGATAGGATTGAAAGACTTTTTTCGGATCCGGCAGCAGCACTTCTTTAAACAATTCCAAAGTTCTTTGTTCTGCCTGTTGCCGGTTCATTTTCAAATGCAGACGAAGACTTTCCATCACTTGCTCCCCGCACAACATAGAAGGATTCAACGATGTCATCGGTTCTTGAAATATCATGGCAATGCGACTGCCACGCATAGTACGTATTTGCGATGGCTTCAATGATAATAAATCAATATCTTTGCCATCTTTGTGAAAAACAATGCGACCGCTATATTCCACTTTTTTTTCATTCAGCAGACGCATAACACTCATCATCGACACCGATTTTCC
>DBXJ01000091.1:8559-10408 GCA_002309475.1 Bacteroidales bacterium UBA1215 | reverse complement strand
GACAACACAATTCTTGCCTTCTTTGTCCACAAAAGAAATGCTTAACTGCTCTACACTTAATATTGACTTTTGCTCTTCCATCGTTTAAAATAACTTTGCAAAGGTACCATATTTATGTGAACTATTGACAAGAAAAAAATGAACAATTCATTGTTGGTCAATTATCAAAAAAAAATATGTTGGTATGAATTTTTTTTGTACTTTTGCAGATTGAATTAATAGATTTTTATAACTAAATACATTTACAATGGTTGATATATTTACAAGAATCAAAGGGATGCCGGGTCCGCTTGGTCAATATCAAGAATTTGCTGACGGTTACTATATGTTCCCTAAATTGGTAGGTGAAATTGGTCCTCACATGAAATTTAACGGAAAAGAAGTGTTAGTTTGGAGTCTAAACAACTATTTAGGTCTCGCTAACGATCCGGAAGTAAGAAAGGCAGATGCAGATGCTGCTGCACAATATGGCATGGCAGCTCCGATGGGTGCCCGTATGATGTCCGGTGACACTGTATATCACCAAGAATTAGAACAAAAATTGGCAGCATTTGTCGGCAAGCCAAAAGGTTTCTTAGTCAATTTCGGCTATCAAGCCATGATTTCTATCATAGATTGTTTGTTAAGTCCTCGTGATGTGGTAGTTGTTGATAAAGAATCACATGCCTGCATCTACGATGGCGTTCGTATGCATATTGGTCGAAAATTCTCTTTCAAACACAACGATATGGCAGATTTGAGAGGTGTTTTGACAAGAGCTACCAAATTTGCAGAAGAATCCGGTGGCGGCATATTGGTAATTACCGAAGGTGTTTTCGGCATGTCGGGTGAATTGGGCAAATTAGACGAAATAGTTGCCATGAAAAAAGATTTCGATTTCCGTTTGTTGATAGACGATGCACACGGATTCGGCACTATGGGAAAAAGAGGTACCGGCACCGCTGAACATTTCGGCGTTGAAGACGGCATAGATGTACATTTTGCCACCTTCGCAAAAAGTATGGCCGGCATAGGTGCTTTTGTGGCTTCTGAAAAAGAAATCATTGATCACCTTCGTTTCAATATGCGTTCACAGACTTATGCAAAATCATTGCCGATGCCAATGGTAATGGGAGCTTTGAAACGTTTGGAAATCATCCAAACACGTCCGGAAATTCGTGAAAAACTCTGGACTGTTACCCGTGCTTTGCAAAAAGGTTTGCGAGAAAAAGGTTTTGATATCGGCAAAACCGAAGCTAACGTAACTCCTGTATTTTTAAGCGGAACTGTTGCTCAAGCAACTCAAATTGTGGTAGATATGCGTGAAAACTATGGAATTTTCTGTTCTATGGTACTCTACCCTGTTGTACCTAAAGGTACTATTGAGTTAAGATTGATACCTACGGCTGCACACTCTTTGGAAGATGTTGAAAGAACCATCCAAGTTTTCAGCGAAGTACGCGAAAAATTAGACAAAGGCGTATATAGTGAAACCGAAATCAACAACCAAAGAATCAATTTTTAAGAAAACAACCCAATAGAAAAAAGCAAAACAGACTAGTGATGGGGATGTCAGCAACGACATCCCCTTTTTTTATCTTTCTGTTTTTGCAGACTGCCATTAGAAAAAAAAATGTTATATTTGCATTTTATTATTAAAATTTTGTCACATGGAATTTAAACCTACTTCCTATCAATTGATGAATTGCGGCAATGGCCGTATTTTTGAAGACGAAGGTTGGCTATTAGCCGACCCTCAATATAATCAACCTGCCTTAGTTAGAGCAGTTTATGAACACAAAAAATTTGAACCCAGAGAAGACCTTGACGGTTTTTACAGATATGCCAATTGGCTGCCTATCAAAAGAAT
>DBXJ01000091.1:0-8490 GCA_002309475.1 Bacteroidales bacterium UBA1215 | reverse complement strand
AATTTATATATCACCTTTTCAGGATTTTTTCCGGCAAGAGGAGCAGCCATGGAAACATGCTCTTTTAAAGAGACTGAAGCCTATTCTGTATGTGCCCGCTTGACGCAAAACAACAAAAAAGTGCTTGTAGTGGCATCTGCCGGCAACACTGCCAGAGCATTCGCCAAAGTCTGCTCCGACAACAACATTCCTTTATTACTATCGGTACCGGAAGACAATATGAATGCCTTGTGGTTTCACAAACGCCTCAAAGATTGCGTGAAAATAATAGCCGCTCCCCATGGTGCCGACTATTACGATGCTATCGCATTGGGAGACATCGCCTGCAAGTCGGATATGTTTATGGCGGAAGGCGGTGCAAAAAATATTGCCAGACGTGACGGCATGGGCACCACCTTGTTGAATGCTGTAGAAACTATCGGTCGCATTCCTGACGCCTACTTCCAAGCTATCGGCTCCGGCACCGGCACCATCGCCGCTTGGGAAAACAACCTCCGTTTGATAGAAGACGGTCGCTTCGGCAAGCACAAAATGAAATTGCTACCCTCTCAAAACGCCCCTTTCACCATCATGTATGATTCATGGAAGGCACAACAAAGAACTTTGGTAGCACTTTCTGCAGAAGAAGCACGTTATCAGGCAGCTATCATACAAGCAAAAGTTTTATCGAACCGTAAGCCACCCTATTCTTTGGCAGGCGGACTCTTTGACGCATTGACAGACAGCAATGGCGATATCTACAAAATTGACAATAGAGAAATTGACTATTGGTCGGCTGCATTCCAATATTTGGAAGGCATAGATATCAATCCTGCCGCCGCTGTGGCAGTGGCAAGTCTGGCACATGCTGTAGAAGATGGAACAGTAAAACGCAAAGATATCCTTATGCTGAATATCACCGGTGGCGGCGAAAATCTCACCAAAAACCACCACAATGTAGTCTATGCCAAACCCGACCTTGTTCTCAATCCTAACGATCCGGAACAAGAAATTATCAAAAAAGTTGAAGCATTGTTTAAATAATAAGTATAAATTGCAAGATTAGTTCAAAATTGTAGCAAAAATTCATCTTCACAAGATACGAACATGGAAACAAAAGAAGAAATTGTCAATAACTGGTTGACCAGATACACGGGATTGGAATTGGAAAAATTCGGGCAATACATATTGCTGACCAATTTTAGAAAATATGTAGAATTGTTTGCAGAAAAGTTTCAAGTATCCATTGTTGGTGAGGACCATACGATGATTAATGCCACTGCCGACAATATCACCATTATCAATTTCTCCATGGGCAGTCCCATGGCGGCTACCATTATGGACTTGCTAACAGCCATACACCCTAAAGCTGTCTTGTTTTTAGGCAAATGCGGAGGATTGAAAAACAGCAATACTTTAGGAGATTTTATTCTTCCTATAGCTGCCATTCGTGGGGAAGGTACTTCCAACGATTATATGCCTCCGGAGGTTCCGGCTTTGCCGTCTTTTAGTCTGCAACAAGCTACTTCAAGTGCTATAAGAGAATTCGGTTTCAACTATAGAACAGGTACAATTTATACCACCAATCGTCGTGTATGGGAATACGATACAGAGTTTAAACAATATCTGACAAAAATTCGTGCTTTGGGCGTAGATATGGAAACTGCCACTTTGTTTACGGTTGGCTTTAGCAATCATATTTCTACCGGAGCTCTGTTAATGGTCAGCGACCGCCCCATGGTGGCAGAAGGCATCAAAACTACAGAAAGCGACCAACAGGTTACCAAAGATTTTGCCCCCATACATTTGGAAATCGGCATTGCCGCCTTACGAAAATTGATAGATAAGCATTTAGAAATTAAGCATTTGCGATTTGAGAATGAATATTAATAATAATAGACTCCTCTCCTGTTGCATTTAGCGATGGATTTTACAAAGGAAAACTAACCCTACAATTATTATTTACCAATACAAAATCGGGAAAAGATATTTCCCAATATTTCTTCATTGGAAACCTCTCCTATTATGGTTCCCAAGTGATACAATACTTCTCGAATACTAACGGCTATCAAATCGTTAGAAAGACCTGCAGAAAAAGTTTCTTTGGCTTGTTGTAGAGCGAGGTCGGCATTTTGCAATGCTTGATAATGACGCAAATTTGACAGCAAAATACCTTCATCTTTGCTATAAGATTGTGCTATTTGCTCTAATTTTTGTTCCACAGCATCAATACCTTGCTGACATTTTGCAGAAATAAAAAACACATTTTCCTGCTTGTTGACAGACTGTTGATACAAGTCGGTTTTGTTGGCAAGCACCAATATTTGCTTGTGCGACATGTCGATATCTTTCAGGCATTCATCCAAATCTTTTTGATAATTGTCGATAGATGCAACATCAATTACATAGAGAATGATATCGGCTTCTTTGATAGATTGGTAAGTTCTATTGATACCCAATTGTTCCACATTGTCATTGGTAGTCCGCAAACCGGCGGTATCTATCAAACGGAAAGTATAGCCACCCAAAGTAAAAGTATCTTCTATTGTATCACGGGTGGTACCCGGAATATCGGAAATGATGGCTCTATCGTAGCGAAGCAAGACATTGAGCAAAGTAGATTTTCCGACATTAGGTTTTCCTACTATGGCTACGGGAATACCATTTTTGATGGCATTGCCTTGTGCAAAAGAATTGAGCAGTTGGTTAATTTTCAGGTCTATTTCTTCCAATAAGTCAGCAAATTGTTGTCTGTCAGCAAATTCTACATCTTCTTCTGCGAAATCCAATTCCAATTCCAACATGGAAGAAAAGTATAGCAATCGCTCTCTCAATGATTTAATCACATCCGAGACGCCGCCTTTCAGACCTTGCATGGCCAATTGATGCGACATACGGGACTGTGCGGCTATCAAATCTGCCACCGACTCCGCCTGCGACAAGTCTATTTTTCCATTCAAAAACGCTCTTTGCGTAAATTCTCCGGCAATCGCCATGCGACAGCCCTGCTCTACCAACAATTCAAGGAGGCGTTTTTGAACATACAAAGAGCCATGACAAGAAATTTCCACCACATCTTCACCTGTAAAAGATTTCGGAGCGGCATAGTATGTAACAACAACCTGATCTAAAGTAATATCTCCGTCAATAATTTCCCCATAATATGCATGTCGTGGCTGAATGGTGTCAACTTTAAATTTCGAAGAAAAAATTTTATTGACTATCGACAAGGACTGCTCCCCCGATATTCTCACTACCGCCACTCCTCCTACGGCAACCGGCGTTGATATGGCGCAAATGGTATCTTGCATGCTTAAGAATTTATTTTCAAATACTATTCAAGTAAAACTTTAATTCTCATATTGTATTCTATTCAAATACAATAAAAAAGTACCTTCTATAAAAACAGAAGGTACTTTGAACCAAACAAGCTGATTATTTTTTTACCGGAATATTTTTCAAAGTTTCCACTAAGAATTTCCAGAATTTAGCCACACTTTCGATATTTACTTTTTCGTCCGGAGAGTGAGGATGAGAAATAGTTGGTCCGAAAGAAATCATATCCCAATTAGGATACATAGTACCAAACAAACCGCATTCCAAACCGGCGTGAATAGCTTTTATATCAGCTGTTTTCTTGAATAATTTTTTGTAAATGTCTTGCATTGTTTTCAATATAGCAGAATCCATATTGGGTTTCCATCCCGGATATGCACCTGTAAGTTCTATATCGCAATCTGCCAATTCTGCAATGGCTGCCATTCTATCGCCTAGTGCTTCTTTTGCGGAATCTACAGAACTACGCAACAAACATTTTGCTGTCATTACACCGTTTTCTGCTGTCATATTCGCCAAGTTGTTGGAAGTTTCCACCAAATTTTCCATTGAATCACTCATGCGAAGAACGCCTGTAGGAATAGCATAAATCATGTTGATAAATTGATTTTGGGCTTTGGTTTCAATTACTTTTGCCGGAGTAGCAATTTTCTTAATACTCAAATTGAAATCCGGTTCTGTTTTGGCAAACTCTGCTGACAAAATCTTAGTGATTTTAGTGATGAAAGTTTTGAATTTAGCGGCATTGGCTTCGGGCACTGCCATGGTAACAACTGCTTCTCTCGGAATAGCATTACGCAAACTTCCGCCGACAACTGTTGCAATATTGGCACCATATTTTTTCACTGCATTATACATGATACGAACAGCCAATTTGTTAGCATTGGCACGACCCATAGCGATATCCATTCCTGAGTGTCCGCCTTTCAAACCGCTGATTTTAACTTCATAGCCAACCATATTGGCGGGAGTTTTTACCATTTTATATTTACGGCTGAAGTTTGCATCCAAACCACCTGCACAACCGATATACAATTCACCTTCTGTTTCTGAATCTAAATTAATCAAAATATCACCTTTGAACATTTTCGGCTTCAAACCAAATGCACCTGTCATGCCGGTTTCTTCATCAATAGTTACCAACACTTCTAATGGTCCGTGTTGAATATTATTAGATTCCAAAACACTCAATGCGGCGGCAACGCCTATACCGTTGTCGGCACCCAAGGTAGTACCATTGGCACTCACCCAACCATCTTTTCTGACCACCATTTCGATGGGATCTTTGGTAAAATCATGCTTTTTGTCGCTATTTTTTTGAGGCACCATGTCAATGTGTCCTTGAAGAACAACGCCTACACGATTTTCCATTCCTTTGGTAGCAGGCTTGGTGAATATCAAGTTGCCGATTTTGTCTTGTTTAACATCAATTTTACGCTCTTTTGCCCATTTCATCAAAAAGGCGGTAATTTGAGCTTCATGTTTTGACGGGTGTGGAATACTACAAATGTTTCTAAAATTATTCCACAAAACTTTTGGTTCTAATTCAGTACTCATTTTCTTTATATTTATAGATTAAATTTAATTTTGCAAATATATTACTTTTTTAACTTTTTTTTTCAATTTTTTGAAACTTTTTTTTCTACCTGCCGTAAAAGCAAGTATCATAGTCAAAAAAGATAAAATTGTTAATGAATTCAAACGGTCGACCTCAGTCGACCGTTTTTTTTTATTTATCTTGTTCTGACGGTAATCCGAATGCCTGACGGAGTTGTTCAACATAGTCTAATTTCTCCCAAGGATAAAAACAAACACGCTTGTAATAACTGTCGCCGATTTTCTTCAAAGAGGGTTGATATTTATCGTAAAGAGTTTCATCATCGTATATCACTTCAACATCGTCTTCGTAGGAATTGATGCCGAAATGACCTCTTTCTGCCGTTTCATGATAAATAGGATTCTTCAATTGGAAGCGGGAAATGATGCCATAAGGTGTTAAATCGAACAAATTCATCACCACTTGAGCGATTTTGGTATCCGGCAAACGGCGATTATTGGCTTGACGAATAGAAGTTCCTTCGGTATTGATACACAAACTAACCGGTTTTGCTACGCCGATGACATAGGCAATTTGTACACTACATTTCTTTGCCAAGCCTGCTGCAACAATATTTTTAGCAATATGACGGGCCGCATACGCTCCGGAGCGGTCAACTTTGGAAGGATCTTTGCCCGAGAATGCACCACCACCATGAGGACACATGCCACCGTAGGTGTCAACAACAACTTTTCTTCCTGTCAATCCGGTGTCACCATGAGGGCCGCCAATGATAAATTGTCCCGTCGGATTGACAAACAATTTGTAATTTTTCTTCATGTATTTTTTGGTGTGCGACGGCAAACGGCGAACAACATTGGGTATGATTATTTTTCTAATATCATCTTCTATCATCTTGCGAGTAATTTCCGCATTGGCATTCATTTCATCGTGCTGCACGGAAAATACTAATGTATGCACTTTTTGGATTTTTCCTTTATCGTTATACTCTACCGTCACTTGCACTTTTGCATCCGGACGCAAATATTTCATTCTTCTGCCCTCTTCACGAATTCTCGTCAATTCAGCAATAAAGCGATTGGCTAAATCGATAGGGAACGGCATGTATGAATCCGAATCGTTGCAAGCATAACCAAACATCATGCCTTGGTCGCCGGCACCTTGCTCTTCCGGCTTAGAGCGTTCCACTCCCCTATTAATATCAGGTGATTGCTCATGAATAGCGGAAATTACTCCGCATGAATCATAAGAAAACATGTATTCGCCTTTTGTATAGCCGGCTTCGCGGATAGCTTCCCGTGCAGTGGTTTGCACATCTACATAGGCAGTGGTTTTCACCTCGCCCGCACAAAATGTCAAACCCGTTGTTACCATGGTTTCACAAGCTACTTTTGCTTCCGGATCTCTTCTTAAAAATTCATCTAACAATGCATCCGAAATTTGGTCTGCCACCTTGTCAGGATGCCCTTTTGATACTGATTCTGATGTAAATAAATATGACATTTCTTTTTATCTTTTTTAATTGAATACTCTAAAAATTTAATTTTGCAAAAGTACTAATTTTTTTATTGATTTTTTACATTTTTTTGAAAAAAAATTTAAATTCTTTGTAATTTATTGAATTATAATAAAATAAAATTTTAACATAAAATTTCAGATTTATATAAATAATTTATTTTCAATATTTTATAATAAATTTATAAAAATCGAAGAAAAGATTTTATATTATGAAACAAAAAAAATGTTATCTTTGCATATCGAAAAAGAATAAAAAAAATTGATATGAACGATTTTCAGAAAGAATTAACAATAGGTATTCCGGACGAATTGCCGGCATTACAACCATACGACACCAGCATCAACCATGCTCCGAAACGTAAAGATATACTTACTCCTTCGGAAAAGAAGTTAGCCATTCGCAATGCATTAAGATATTTTCCTGCAAAGCATCATGCAGTTTTAGCCAAGGAATTTGCAGAAGAATTGCATCAATATGGCAGAATTTATATGTATCGTTTCCGTCCTGCATATCCCATGTATGCACGTCCTATTGACGAATATCCCGCAAAATGTCGTCAGGCGGCTGCCATCATGTTGATGATACAAAACAATTTGGACCCTGCCGTTGCACAACACCCGCACGAATTGATTACCTACGGCGGCAATGGTGCTGTTTTTCAAAATTGGGCTCAATATCGTTTAGTAATGAAATATTTGTCACAAATGACCGATGAGCAAACTTTGGTCATGTATAGCGGACACCCGCTCGGTTTGTTCCCATCTCACAAAAATGCACCAAGAGTGGTGGTTACCAACGGAATGGTAATACCCAACTATTCCAAACCCGATGACTGGGAACGTTTCAATGCATTGGGTGTCAGTCAATACGGTCAAATGACAGCCGGTTCGTATATGTATATCGGTCCGCAAGGAATAGTACACGGCACTACTATCACCGTGCTCAATGCCGCTCGTAAGATTGGTGGCGGTACAGCAGGAAAATTATTTATCACGGCAGGCTTGGGCGGCATGAGCGGTGCCCAACCAAAAGCCGGCAACATAGCAGGCGTGGTATCCATTACCGCTGAAATCAATCCGTCTGCTACACAAAAACGTTACCAACAAGGTTGGGTGGACGAGATATATGAAGACTTAGACGCTTTATTCGCCAAAGTGAACGAAATGCGAGAAAAGAAGCAGGCACATTCTTTTGCTTATCAAGGCAATGTGGTGGATTTGTGGGAATATTGCGTACAACACGATATAAAAGTAGATTTAGGTTCAGACCAAACCTCCTTGCACAATCCATGGGCAGGCGGCTACTACCCTGTAGGAGTTAGTTTCGAAAATGCCAAAGTGATGATGGCAGAAGACCCTGCACAATTCAAAGCCAAAGTACAAGAAAGTCTTCGCCGACAGGTAGCTGCTATCAATCAACTGACTGCCAAAGGCATGTATTTCTTCGACTATGGCAATGCCTTCCTATTGGAATCCAGTCGTGCCGGAGCAGACGTTATGAATGCAGACGGCACCGGTTTCCGCTATCCTTCCTATGTACAAGATATTATGGGACCTATGTGTTTCGACTATGGTTTCGGACCTTTCCGTTGGGTTTGTACATCCGGCAAAGCGGAAGATTTGGAAGTTACCGATCATTTAGCCATCAGTGTATTGGAAGAAATAGCCCGCACCGCTCCGGCTGAAATACAACAACAAATGCATGACAACATACAATGGATAAAAGGTGCCAAAGAAAATCATTTGGTAGTCGGCTCGCAAGCCAGAATACTATACGCCGATTGTGAAGGAAGAACTAAGATAGCCGCCGCCTTCAATCAAGCTATTAAAGACGGCAGATTGTCAGCTCCTGTAGTATTGGGAAGAGACCACCATGATGTTTCCGGTACTGATTCCCCATTTAGAGAAACTTCCAACATTTACGACGGTTCTTCATTCACCGCCGATATGGCCATTCAAAATGTTATCGGAGACTCTTTCCGTGGTGCAACATGGGTAAGCATCCACAATGGTGGCGGCGTTGGCTGGGGAGAAGTAATCAACGGCGGATTCGGCATGCTGTTAGACGGCAGCGAAGAAGCCGACAAACGCTTGCACAT
>DBXJ01000066.1 GCA_002309475.1 Bacteroidales bacterium UBA1215 | reverse complement strand
ACCACGGAAATATGAAAGGTGTTGGCAAAAGAGACGGCGATGCCGTTGGATTGCACCGGCGGCATAAACACCCCGCATGCCACCAAGGCACTGATGGCAAACACCACCGCCAAAACCTTGCTACGCAAACCTTTTTCTATATAATAGGCCGGACCGCCTCGGTATTGTCCGTGATGGTCTTCTTTGTACACTTGTGCCAATGCCGCCTCGGTGAAGGCAGAGCCGGCACCCAGAAAGGCTATCAGCCACATCCATACTATCGCACCCGGACCGCCATAGCCGATGGCCGTGGCCACCCCTACTATATTGCCGGTGCCGACACGTCCCGACAGTGCCATGGCAAAAGCCTGAAAGGAGGAAATGCCCGTCTTTTGCGTCTTGTCGGTAGAAAACAGCAACTTGACCATCTCGCCAAAATGCCGTATCTGTACAAAACGAGTGCCCAAGGACAAATACAGCCCCGCACCCAAACAGAGTATCACCAAGGCAGGGCTCCACACCCAGCCGTTTACCATGCGTATGATAGCATCCATACTGACTCTTTGATTATTTTATAAAAATCTAATATGCAAAGATACTAAAAAAATGAAAACAAAAAATAATGGTTAGTACAAGCATTTTCCACGAATGAAAAACGGCTTGTTACGCTGTAAAATTCCATTATAAGGCAGGAAAATGTTTTATGCCTTGATGTTTGTGGTCATGATGAATATATTGCCGGATTTGCTCATGGATGTATGTTTCCAGTTCCGGTGAGAGGATGATTTCTATTTCATTGATCAAACTCATGACAAACCGTCCCACCCCTTTAATATCGCAAACTTTGGTTTTCAATATCCACTGCTTGGAAGTATCGGAATAGCGGAGAAAATCTTTAGATAACGGATATTCTTCTTTTAGCAGGTCGGCAGCTCGTGAACTGAGCTTGAGCGTAACGGGGATGTTCTGATGCTCGGCGCTCATGCGGAATATATCCACAGGCATTTGCCGGTGTAGCGACTCGTATTCCCAATTTTTGTTGAGTGCTACCACTTTTTCTATGCGGGAAATGCGGAATGTTTTTAACTTTTTATCTTTTAAATCCAAACACCACACATCATAGCTGTCGGGAGTGAAGGCATAAGGCTCCACCAAACGGTCTTCTACGCTGTTGCTGTTGGCGGAACGGTATTTTAGTAATTTTACTTGTTTTTTTTCTTCCATGGCTTTTACCAACAGACCGAAATTATCTCCATAAAATTCATTGATAACAGGCTTGGGCAACATTTTATAATCGTAAATAATGTTCAGTTTTTTCTTAAGCAACTCTTTTAAAGGGGAAGAAGAAAATTGTATGCCTTCTATGGCAATATATAATATGTATTGCTCCTCTTTGCTAAAATACAAAGTATCTTTAATGTCGTTTATTTCTTTAGGGAGTTTGAGTATGCTATAATATTTTCCTTTTTTATTGACGCTAAATCCGGCATCTTGTAAAGTTTGAATATAACGATAAACAGAACGGGAACCTATGCCCGTTTTATGATGCAAATCCTCTATAGAATAAGCATCTTGCATCAGGCACATCATCACCTGCAAAAGCCTGTGGAGTGTTTCTTGACTGTTCATAACGCTTTTTTTTGCAAAGGTAGCAAAATTTTTTTTAATAAATTTAAAAATTGACACTATTTGTCAAAAATTATGGGTAATTTTGTACGGTGGATTTATGAATTAACGGAAAGAGCAAAAAGTGTTTGTGTACTTTCAGCGGTGAAAAAAATACAAAAGTAAGAAAAAAACAGCACATGACAGGCAGACAAATTTATAGCAACAAAAAAAGAAAGCGAGACATAAGCCCCGCTTTCAATGTTTTCACAACGGAATAATCCTTATTGTGAATTGCTTAAATTTTGTTCTGCAAAAATAAAAAATGAAATAAACGGCAAAAAGTTATGACCAACATCAAACTATTTCAGGACAAGAAAATCCGTTCCGCGTGGAATGAAGAGGAAGAACAGTGGTACTTCTCATTGGTTGATGTAGTAGAAGCATTGACTGACTCGCCAAATCCTCGCCAGTACTGGCGGAAAATGAAAGACCGTGATTTAAAGGAATATGAGTTGTACCCATTTTGGGTACAACTGAAAATGCCAAGTGCCGATGGCAAAAAATATGCTACTGACTGCGCCAATGTAAAAGGCATTTTACGTATTATCCAGTCAATACCTTCACCCAAAGCAGAACCATTCAAGCACTGGTCGGCTGCTGTAGCTATACCTGATGAAGATGCCGCCTACTTGGCATCGGAATTTGAATTTACCGGTGCCGAAATAGACAATATTGTGCAAAAAATGGAAGTTTATGAAGCATTGCACGGACATTTCCCGCCAATAAACACCATTGTTCGCTTTTGCAAACATAACAAATTCAATACTAATTTTATGTTCCAAAATGAAGAATAGCTTAATAATTTAAAATATTTTATGTGTTGATAAAAAAATAATGAATAAGTAAGTAATTAAATCATAAAAAAGTATAATTTTGCAGAGTTGAAAATGTTTTAATATGAGATTTAAAAATTTTAAATAATAATTAATATGAAAGATTTCACAAATTTGTATTCCGTGTCCAAAACCCTTCGCTTTGAATTGAAGCCAATTGGCAAAACAAAAGAAAACATTGAGAAAAACGGCATTCTTGAACGCGATAGCGAACGTGCAACTGCATACAAAGTCGTGAAAAAAGTGATTGATGAGTTTCACAAAAGTTTTATAGAACTCCAACTGAATAATTTTGAATTGGAACAAAGCCAATTGAAAGAGTTTTATATGCTCTATCACCTTCCAACTTCCGACCAAAAGCGAAAAACCGATTTGCCAAAGATTCAGGAGAGCCTGCGCAAACAGATTTCGGATCGTTTTGTCAAAGATGACTATTACAAACGGCTGTTTGGCAAAGAACTTATCCGCGAAGACTTGACGGAATTTGTAAGTACGCCTTACTATGAAAAAATTATTCGCAGTGTGCCAGGCAATGAGCAACTGACTGATGATGAGGTGAAACTGATTCAAGAAAGCACACAAAGAGAAATTGCACAATTCAACGATTTCACCACATACTTTGTCGGTTTTTATGACAATCGACGAAATATGTATGTTGCTGAAGACAAGGCCACTTCCATTGCCCACCGAATGATAAACGAGAATCTTCCAAAGTTCGTTGACAATATGGATGTGTTTGAGAAAATCGCCGCAAGCGACGTGTCGCAGCATTTCGACGAACTTTACAAAGCAATGGAACCATATCTGAATGTCTGCAATTTGGCTGATATGTTCAAATTGGACTACTTCTCGATGGTGCTGACTCAAACTCAAATTGATGTTTACAACGCTATTATTGGCGGAAAAACGTTGGACGATAGCACTAAAATTCAAGGACTTAACGAGTATATCAATCTTTACAACCAACAACAAAAAGACAAAACGAAGCGGCTGCCAAAACTGAAACCACTTTTCAAGCAGATTTTGAGTGAGCGCAACGCCATATCGTGGCTGCCCGATGAATTTGAGAATGACAACGATATGCTGCAAAGCATTGAAAAATGCTATCAAGACTTGAAAGAACAGGTTTTTGACGCACTTAAACTATTGTTGACCAATATCAAAGACTACGACCTTGAACACATATATCTGCCTAACGATTTGCAACTTACCGACATTTCGCAAAAACACTTTGGCAACTGGTCGGTGATAAAGAATGCCGTGATTGAGAATCTACAATCGGCTAATCCGAAAAAGAAAACCGAAAGTGGCGAGAAATATGATGAAAGAATTTCTAAACTATTGAAAAGCAACGACAATTATTCTATCGGATTCATTAATGATTTGTTGAAAAGCCAAACCGACGATTTCAAACCGCTTGAAAACTATTTTGCAAGAATGGGTGCCGAGGACAACGAAAACGGACAAAAACTCAACCATTTTGCACGTATTGAAAATGCCTACACCGAAATAAAACAACTGCTGAATACGGAATATCCAACAGACAAAAGCCTTTCGCAAGACAAGGCTAATGTTGAGAAAATCAAGAATTTGCTCGACACAATCAAGGATTTGCAACACTTTGTGAAACCTTTGTTGGGCAGTGGCACAGAAAGCGAGAAAGACAATAGTTTCTATGGCGAGTTTACACCGCTTTGGGAAACGCTCGACCAAATCACACCATTATACAATATGGTGCGAAACCGAATGACTAAAAAGCCATATTCGGATGAGAAAATCAAAATCAATTTCGACAATTCCACATTGCTGGCGGGTTGGGATTTGAACAAGGAATCCGACAATACCTGCACATTGCTGCGGAAAGACGGCAATTATTATCTAGCCATTATCGACAAGCGGCACAACAAGGTGCTGAAGCCTGAAAATTTAGTTTCGGAAGGCGATTGCTATGAGAAAATGGAGTACAAACTTTTGCCCGGAGCCAACAAAATGCTGCCGAAAGTATTCTTTTCAAAATCTCGTATTGACGAATTCAAACCAAGCAATAAAATCGTAAGCAATTACGAAAACGAAACACACAAAAAAGGCGAAAAATTCAATCTTGCTGACTGCCACGCACTTATTGACTTCTTCAAAGAGTCAATCAAAAAGCACGAAGATTGGAGCAAATTCGGCTTTAAGTTTTCGCCGACAAGCAGTTACGAAGATTTGAGCGGATTCTACCGCGAGGTTGAGCAGCAAGGCTACATGATAAATTTCCGCAACGTGTCAGCCGAATATATCAACCAATTGGTTGACGAAGGCAAAATCTATCTTTTCCAAATCTACAACAAAGATTTCTCGCCTTTCAGCAAGGGCACACCCAATATGCACACGCTCTATTGGAAAGCATTGTTTGATGAGAAAAATCTTGCCAATGTGGTGTACAAACTGAACGGCGAAGCCGAAGTCTTCTTCCGCAAGCATAGCCTTGTGGCAACGAAGCCGACGCACCCCGCCAACCAACCGATTGCGAACAAAAACGCCCAAAACCAGAAAAAGGAAAGCACGTTTGCCTATGACCTGATTAAAGACCGTCGCTATACGGTTGACAAATTCCAATTCCACGTACCTATTACAATGAATTTCAAGGCAGCGGGAATCAACAATATCAATCCAAAGGTGAACGAGTTTCTAAAAGAATCCAACGCTACACACATTATCGGCATTGACCGTGGCGAACGGCATTTGCTCTACCTTTCGCTTATTGATTTGAAAGGTAATATTGTTGAGCAATACTCACTGAACGAGATTGTTAACGAATATAACGGCAATACCTACCGCACCAACTACCATAACCTTTTGAATGCAAAGGAAAAGCAACGCGACGAAGCCCGCCGCAGTTGGCAGACTATTGAAAACATCAAGGAGTTGAAGGAAGGCTATATGAGCCAGGTGGTTCACAAAATTGCCGAACTGATGGTGAAATACAACGCTATTGTGGTACTTGAAGATTTGAATATGGGCTTTATGCGTGGTCGCCAAAAGGTGGAAAAACAAGTTTATCAGAAATTTGAAAAAATGCTGATTGACAAGTTGAATTACCTTGTTGACAAGAAAATCGATGCTGACAAAACGGGCGGTGTGCTGAACGCATACCAACTGACCAACAAATTTGAAAGTTTCCAAAAATTAGGCAAGCAAAGCGGTTTTCTGTTCTACATTCCGGCTTGGAACACCAGCAAAATGGACCCCACAACCGGTTTTGTGAACTTGCTTGACACCCGCTATGAAAATATGGAAAAAGCAAAAGTTTTCTTCGGAAAATTTGAGAGCATCCGCTACAATCAGGCAAAAGATTGGTTTGAATTTGCGTTTGATTACGGCAAATTCACCACTAAAGCTGAAGGCACACGCACAAAATGGACACTTTGCACCTACGGCACACGTATTGAGACGAAGCGTAACCCAGAGAAGAACAGCGAGTTCGACAGCATAGAGTTCTGCCTGACAGATAAATTCAAGGAATTGTTTGCCAAATACAAACTGGATTTGAATGGTAACCTGAAAGAGCAGATTTGCAGCCAGACCGATGTGGCATTCTTCAAAGATTTGCTGCACCTGCTGCACCTGACTTTGCAAATGCGAAACAGCATCACGGGAACGGAAACAGATTATCTGATTTCGCCCGTCATGAATGCCAACTGTGAGTTCTACGATAGCCGCAAATGCGGAAAGAACCTGCCCGAAAACGCTGATGCCAACGGAGCCTACAACATTGCACGCAAAGGCTTGTGGGTTATTAAGCAGATTAAGCAGACCAATGGCGACTTGTCAAAAATCAGGTTGGCTATCAGTAATAAAGAATGGTTGAAGTTTGCACAGCACTTAAATTAGTGGAAGACTACATATCCATTTCAACCCTGAACGATTTTATCTTTTGTCCGTATTCCATATACCTGCATAATGTGTATATGGAAACGGATGAAGGATTGTATCATGCTACACCGCAAACGAAGGGCAAGTTGGCGCATGAGCCTGTTGATTCAAAGACTTCCAGCAATCGCAGCGATGACATATTTGCATTACCTGTTTATTCTGAACAACTTGGACTGATGGGCAAAATTGATGTATATAAACGAAGTGAGAAAAAGTTGATAGAAAGGAAGTACCAACTAAAACAAATCTATCAAGGACAACTATACCAGTTGTGGGCACAGTTTTATTGCATGACGGAAATGGGATATGAAATAGAAAGCATTGCCTTTTATGAAATTTCCACGAATAAGATGATACCTATTGGTATCCCGTCAAAAGATAATAAACAAGAATTGAAAAACTTTATTGCTTCATTCAAAGCATATAATCCGTCAATCTCCATACCGGTGAATCCGAACAAATGCCGGCATTGCATCTATTGTAATTTGTGTGACAAAACCGAAGAAGACAATGTTTACTAACAAAGACATAGAATATAGGTCGATTTTTGTCATCAACTGCATTCAAGAACGAGATTTGCGAGTGTGCAACGGAGAATTGACACTCGAAGATGTTGAAGAAAACAAAACTTTGACAAAAATGCCTTTTCAAAAGATACTGGCTTTGTTTATTATCGGTCATATTCGCATCACCACCCCACTGATTGATAAATGCAAAAAATATAATGTCGCTTTAATTGTGGTCAATCAAAGTTTTAGACCTGTATTTTATTGGGCGAACTCGGCTGAAGCAAACTTTCTATTGAGACAAAAGCAACATACGTTTTCAACAGACGATATTTCTATAGCAAAAATCCTTGTTAAAAACAAAATCACCAATCAAATAGAAACGCTAAAAAAGACTAGAAAAACCGATACTACCACAAAAGCTGCAATAGAATTTTGTGGTGAATGTTTGTATAAACTACCTTCAATAAACCAATACAATAGTCTGATGGGCATTGAAGGTTTAGCAGCAAAAGAATATTTCTCGGCATTTTTTCAAGATTTCAACTGGAAATCAAGAAAACCACGAGTAAAATGCGACGCATTGAATACGACACTTGACATTGGTTACACTATCCTATTCAATTATATTGAGTGTTTTGTTAGAATGTTTGGTTTTGACCCCTATATTGGCGTGTATCATCGGTTGTGGTTCAAGAGAAAATCTTTGATTTGTGATTTGATGGAGCCTTTCAGATGCATTATTGAAAGGGCTGTCAGGTCGGCATACAACAGAAAACAGTTTTCAGAACAGGATTTTGATGTTGTAAAAGGGGAATATAAATTGAAAATCAAGAAGAATTCAGATTATTGCAAAGTGTTCTATGACGCTTTGATTCCGTATAAGACCGAAACATTCAAATATATTCAGTCATATTACAGAAATTTTATGAGATGTGCGACTGAAGACAATTATCCTCAATTTTTGATATGATAATCATTAGTTATGATATTGCCAATGACAAGCTGCGTGGACGCTTTGCTAAAATGCTCACAAAAAATGGTGCAATCCGATTGCAATATTCTGTTTATGAAATCAATAACACATCACGGGTGACAGATAACATTGTGTTGAAAATTGAAAATGTTTTTTCCAAACAATTCGGAGGTGCCGATAGTGTTGTTATTTTTGACATTGGCAATGCAAAAGTTAGGAAGTTCGGGAATGCAATACATAGAGATCAGGATGTGGTGTATTTTTAGCAAACCGGTATCTTCCCGATTTTGTAAAAAAATAGAACAGTTTGATTTTTAGATATTACAAGTGATATACAAATCAGGGGTGGGGAAAAAAAACGTTTTTTCAGTCATTGATTTTTTTTTGCAAGTTGCAGATTTGTATTGCTTTTTATTGTACTTTTGCAAAATTAAAAGCAAATAGGGGTCTAAAAGCTCTTTGAAATTTCTACTATTGTAGATGTGAAGTTCAAAAGAGGTCTCTACCTCGTCTAAAAGCTCTTTGAAATTTCTAC
>DBXJ01000073.1:2515-4902 GCA_002309475.1 Bacteroidales bacterium UBA1215 | reverse complement strand
ATACGACACAATTCCCTTGGTGGAAATAGGTCATTGAATCGAATTAAAAAACTTTGAAATATGAAGAAATTATTGGCATTTTTCGTGGTTGTGCTTATGGTTTCTGCCTATACAGAAAGCCACTCACAAGTTATTTCCTCAAAAGAAAAAACCGACTATAGCTCCATACAATTTAATGACAGATTCGACAACCCTTTGAAAAAGGGTGTTTGGGACAGCCTTTTCAAGTATCACGAAGCTGTTTTCGCCCCTGTATATTTGGGAGATGTGAAACCGGAGATAAAATTGATATACAAACCTGAACTAACCGGAAATAGGATTGATGCTCTTGAAGAATGGGAAGTGCCATTTGAAAATGACACTGAAGGACGAATACTAAAGAATCCTACCGATAGCACTTTGTTAATCACAGTGGACACCGACCGAATAATCGGTTATCCGATGTATCTTTGGGAATATTACAAAACACCCGAATATCGTCAGGGCATAATGTCTTACCCTGTTTTTGTGGAAAACACATCCGATGATACTTTGAAAATCGGGTTAGGCGATGTTTTGCCCATCACCATTGAGGCGAAGGGAAGGGATGGACAATGGCACGAGTTGTACAGAAATTTTATTTATGAGTGTGGTACAGGGTTGTTAGATATTTATCTTGCACCGCACCAGATTGCTGTTGTGGCAATGCCCGTTTGCAAAGGAACTTTCCGTACAGAATTACGCTTAGGGTATTGTATATCTCGCGACAAGCATATTTATTCCAATGTATTTGAAGGTTTTATAAACCAATAATAACTTACACAAATATTGTTAGACTTGGTGCATAGCAACGTTTTAATTATGGCGAAGTCCCGCAATTATAATACCATTCTTCGAACCAGTCAAACATAAAAGCGGAGACCGTTTCCCTGCCTCCACTTTTTTGAAGGCAATAAAAAACAGTTTTTTGCGTTATATCAGTAAACAAAATGGAAATGACAAAAAGCAAAATCATACGCAGGACAATAGGTATCGTGGCAGTGTTGTGCTGGTTTATTTTTATTGTACCGAATCTCATCCTTCCGTTCGGAGACAGGCTGGCGTGGCAATTGGACAATTGGGCTCTGATAGTTGCCATTGTGCTGACAGCGGTTTATGTTGTCATGTCAACCATTCACATTGCCAAAGGCAGGCATTGGACAATAAAAATATTGGAATGGTTAGGATGTGTGATTTTTTTGCTCATTTGTTGCGTAGTGCTGTTTTTGGCAGGCATTCGTGATGATAGAAAAATATGGAGCAATAATGAGTATGTTGTCTATTCTGAATACTATGGTTTTTTTGACCCCAAACAGTTCGTACTTTATAAAAGGGACGGTCTTATAGATAGGAGACAGCATTCTTTGGGACCAGGATGGAGTCAAGTGAAAAACGCAGTCTATACGATGTATGAAGATTTGGACCTGATGAAAGAAGAGGCAGATGTTTCACCATTTGAAAGTGATAGTGTTTACCACACCACTGTTTTTTACCGTTTGAGCGATGGTGAACAGTATGATGAGGCACAGAACGATTCTCTTTTCAAATTAATAAGGGAAAAATAGGAATATTTATAACAAAAGCAGACCCCCCACCCGATCCATTTTTTGCAATAAAAAACAGTTTTTTACGTTATATCGACAAACAAAATATTTATGACAAAAGGCAAAATCATACGCAGGACAATAGGAATCGTGGCATTGGTGTGCTGGTTTATTTTTATTGTACCGAATCTCATCCTTCCGTTCGGAGACAGGCTGGCGTGGCAATTGGACAATTGGGCTCTGATAGTTGCCATTGTGCTGACAGCGGTTTATGTTGTCATGTCAACCATTCACATTGCCAAAGGCAGGCATTGGACAATAAAAATATTGGAATGGTTAGGATGTGTGATTTTTTTGCTCATTTGTTGCGTAGTGCTGTTTTTGGCAGGCATTCGTGCTGATAGAAAAATATGGGGGAATAATGAGTATGTTGTGTGGGATGAATTCGGCGATTTCGCTGAACCTAACTTGTTTGTCCTTTATAAAAGAGATTGTCTTATAGACAGAAGGTTGTATAATTTTGGACATTGTAGTTGGCTGGTGAAAAACGCAGATTATACGATGTATGAAGATGTTGACCTGATGAAGGAAGAGGCTGATATTTATGTTTCGCCGTCTGAAAGAGACAGCGTTTACCACACCACTGTTTTTTACCGTTTGAGCGATGGTGAACTGTATGATGAGGCACAGAACGATTCGCTTTTTGATTTGATTAGGGGAAAATAGGACTATTTATAACAAAAGCAGACCCCCACCCGATCCATTTTTTGCAATAAAAAACAGCTTTTTACGTTATATTAACTATGAAACACGAAATCAACCCGC
>DBXJ01000073.1:0-2309 GCA_002309475.1 Bacteroidales bacterium UBA1215 | reverse complement strand
ATCAACTCGTGCGACATCCCTTTTTCTACCGACCTCCGACAGTTCAACCGCGACTATATAGAGCTGACCACCAAGGTGGCAGAAGAGTGTCAAAGTTCGTTTCTTGAAGGTTATATGGTGGTCGGCACCTCGGCAATGATACAAACCGAACTCGACTGTGTGGTGAACCAATACACCGACAAATTTCTCAACCCCATGGTGATGTGGGGCAAATATAGGAAAAATTGGTTCAAAGCCACTTTGCCCGTCTCGTTCCAGTTTCACCATGTGCAGATGGACGGCGGCGACGCAGCCCGCTTTCTCGAGGCGTTGCAACAAAGCATCGCTATGCTATGAAGCCGCTGCAAAATTACCATTTCTGCGTCAACTTATGGGGGTTGCTGCTCTTTCTGTTGCTGATGCTTCCTAACTTTATTTGGTTTTCCTTCCCCGCACCGCATGACATTTTGCGTAAGGAATCTCTTACGCCGATAGTAGATGCCGTCGGCTCCGTCTTCCAAGTGCTGACTATTGCCTGCCTCTGTTTCGTCAGCAACAACGAAAGAAAAAAACTGCAATTTTCACCATTGGTAGTTCTGACAATCGTTTGCGTTTTAACCTATTACATTGGTTGGATATTGTACTATTCCGGAATCACCGGCATGTGTGTCATCCTTTTGCTGACCGTTGTTCCGTGTGTGTCGTTCATCTTGTTTGCCGCCGACCGCAAGAACCTTCCGGCAGTCTTGTCAGCCATAGGCTTTACGGTGTGTCATGTGATTTTCGGAGTGGTGAATTTTGTATAGAAAAACGGAATAAGCGGCAAATTTTAAGCAATTAGCCACAAAAGAGGTTGATTTTTGTTATTTTTGGATATTTTACAATAGTTTACATTAACCATTATTATCCTTCACATCCAGCACATCGCGAATTGTATTGCCCAAGAGCATAAAACACAACACCAAAAGCATGATGGCAATACCCGGTACAATAGACAGATAGGCATAGTCTAAAATAATATAGCCGTAGTTTTCTTTTATCATGGTTCCCCACGATGGCATAGGTGCCTGCACGCCTATTCCCAAAAAACTTAAACTTGCCTCCGTTAGAATGGCAGAGGCAAAATTGGCGGCGGCAATCACGATAATGGTACCGGCAATATTAGGAAGTATATGTTTAAAAATAATGGTGCTATCCTTAAAACCTATGGCTTTAGAGGCCTCCACAAATTCTTTTTCTCTATAAGATATCATTTGCCCGCGTACTACTCTGGCAATATCTACCCACATGGTCAATCCTATGGCGATAAAAATTTGCCAAAAACCTGTCCCCAAAGCAAAACTGATGGCAATCACCAGCAATAACGTGGGAATCGACCACACCACATTAATAAACCACATGATAAAATCGTCCAATTTGCCACGATAATAACCGGCAATAGATCCTAAAAAAATGCCTATCACTAAAGCAATAAAAACAGATACAAAACCGACTGAAAGACTGACTCTTGCCCCGATAATCAATTGACTTAGAACATCTCTTCCATAACTATCGGTGCCTAAAATATAGGTTCTGTTTTTTATATTTTTTTTCGCCAAGGTCTGCAATTCACTGACAGATTGCCTGTGCACTTTGCCATCAATGGTAACAAACCGGCATTGTCCGTTATCGGTTACTATGCCAACTCCTTCTTTGAGCGGATAGACAACATCGGCTAAATGAAATGCCTCCAAATTATAAGGCGGTTTTTCATGTAAGCGATACAAAAGCAGACTGTCATTTTTGACGACATATTTTTCTATGGCATACGGCGTACAATCGTTGACTTGTCCGAACAACATTTTGTAGAAAAAGTTGTGTTGTTGCACATATTGATTTTTCTTTACCGAAGCAATAAGAACTTTTGTCATCGGCTTTTGCAAACGTATTTCCAATATCTGTTCATTGGAATAGGGTGTACTGTCGGGAGTGATGGCATAACCTAAAACAGCCATGATGGTTACTATCAACAAGAATGCCAACAAAAACATGCCTTGCTTGTTTTTGCAAAACTTTTTTATGGCTATTCTGCTCAAAGATTGTGCTTTATAGTCTGTCTTATTTTGAAACAATAATCCCATCTGCCTCTATTTTCGCATTTGCAAAAGTAATAAAAATTTGTGAGTTTACATCCGACTATTTACGTTTTTTTCAACAAGTTTTGTCTATTATTCCACTCTTATCCTTATGCCGTTGCTGTGAGAGGTGAATTCCGGGGCATACATACATTGTATGGTGGTGATGCCGTTGGAAAACTGTCCTTTTTGCGAAGCAATAAGCGTATATTCAAA
>DBXJ01000007.1:4999-5407 GCA_002309475.1 Bacteroidales bacterium UBA1215 | reverse complement strand
GAGATAAAAAATGGCTTCCGATTGACATTCATAGCGTATTTTTTTATACTTTTGCACCTATCTGCAAAATAAAAACAATATGGACGACAAATGCAAAATATATGAAGAATTGCTATTGCAGGCAAAAGCATTGGCGGAGGACGAAAGTGACAGCATTGCCCTGATGGCCAATTTAGCTGCATTGTTGCACGAACGCATGCACTTTTGGTGGACAGGTTTTTACCGTGTGATAGGTCAAGAATTGGTATTAGGTCCGTTTCAAGGTCCAGCGGCTTGCACCCGCATACAATTCGGGCGTGGCGTGTGCGGAACTGCCTGGCAACAACAAAAAACACTCATTGTACCCGATGTAGAACAATTTGCCGGACATATTGCCTGCAGCTCTTTGTCTAAAAGCGAAATTGTGGT
>DBXJ01000007.1:0-4894 GCA_002309475.1 Bacteroidales bacterium UBA1215 | reverse complement strand
ATTTCATGTAAATAAGGACGATGTACACATCGTCCTTACTTTCCATTGCTTGATAAGGACCCCATTTCTGTTCGTGATAATTTGCATTTATTTGTTGAATTGAGGGAATTATAATACTCCAATTGGAACAACTTTGTTTTTTTCATCCAAAGGATAAGTAAACGACGAAAGACTTATGACAAAACCTTCTCCTATATTTGCATTCAAGGAAGAAAGTATTTTAAAATTTTTTAAAGCCTCTTTTGTAGGATTGCTACTTTTTTTTATTTCAATAGGATGAAGTATGCCATTTTCTATAATTATTAAATCTATTTCGCGACCATTGTTGTCCCTATAATACGAAAATCTACTTCTTACATCTATGCCTTTGTTACAATATTGCTTTATAAGTTCTGAAATGACATAGGTTTCAAAAAAGGCTCCTGCCATGGCAGAATTTTCCATGGCTCTCGGATTATTCCACAAACTTAAATAACAGGCAAGTCCTGTATCCATAAAATAGAGTTTCGGACGTTTGACAATTCTTTTTATTGTATTGCCCGAATAAGGATTAAGAAGAAACACCAATCCCGAAGTAACCAAAAGCGATAACCAACGTTCTGCGGTTTTGTTGTCAATATTTGTATCGCTTGCCATATCGCTGATGTTTAGTTCCTGTCCAGTTCGTGCGGCTACACATGAGATAAATTTCAGAAAAGCACTTTCTTTTTTTATCTCAAGCAAATCATGAATATCTCTCTCCATATAGGTCTGAACGTATGCTCCATAATAATTTTCAGGAGAAAGATTTTTATCAACAATCATTTGTGGCATACTACCACGATAAATTTTATCAAAAATGCTTGTTATTGTTTCTGAAGACTGATATTCAATGTTTTGATTCATTGTTAACAACTCTCTTTCCTC
This sequence comes from Bacteroidales bacterium UBA1215, assembly GCA_002309475.1. Taxonomy (GTDB): domain Bacteria; phylum Bacteroidota; class Bacteroidia; order Bacteroidales; family WCHB1-69; genus UBA1205. Next base: position 3,988 of record DBXJ01000007.1, on the reverse strand, counting down.
GCCTGCTATTTCGCTCCGACTCAAACCATAAAGTGGAGCAATGCCGACTCTGCCTGCTAATGATTCACTTACATTTTTCATTAAATGAAACATTTGCGATCCCGTTAAAAAATACTGCCCGTTTTTTCGGTTTTCATCTACCTGAATTTTAATATATGGAAGTAATTCCGGAGCATATTGAATTTCATCAATGATTATAGGAGCAGGATATTGTTGTAAAAACAGTTCAGGATCGGTTTTGGCCAAATTTCGTAACATGGGATAATCCAATGTCACATATTGTATATTTGGCACATGACCAAATGTTTGTTTTATTAAGGTTGTTTTTCCTATTTGTCTTGCCCCTGTTACTACAAGTACAGGAAAGTGCTGCGACAATTGCCGAAGATATTGTTCTATTGTCCGTTTGATGTATACCATTTTTTGTATAATTTTACACTGCAAAATTATACAAATTTGGAATACAAATCCAAATTTGTATTAAGTTTTTTTAACATTATATAAAGAATTGGTATTATGGACTATTTCAACAACCCCTCAACTTTTTTGACCACACCAACCAACACTATTTGGAAAAGATTGTAAATATGATTTCATGTAAATAAGGACGATGTACACATCGTCCTTACAATGATATGAGTATTGTTTTATTTATCTCACGAAACAAGAAAGAATAGTTTTATACTACTTTGTTTACAAGCATCCTGAATATGGCAGACCTTTGATATAATCTTCCATCCATTGCCAGTCGGGTTCATATTCCCCTTGGTCGTTTTTTATTGCGGGTAGTTTAATTTGTGATTTTTTTAGTTTTGTTTGACTACATTTTCTGCCATAGTTATACCGATATTGTTCCTTATTTATTATTGTTGTGAGAAACATTGCAATGTACGATGTTAGGTGAAATTTGGGAATTAATTCTTCTACATGGTCGCTTGCCGAAAAATCTTTTTCTTGATATGCACAATAACCCAATACGGCAGAATCAACAGTAAGAATATTTCCTTTTTCTGTTTTTATATTGTAAAAACCTTCTATGCCGTTATTGATAGCTTGTGTTGTAACATAAGGCCAAAGTCCAAATCCAGATTCTTCTAATTCAATTTTTGGAGTAGTTATAGACCCTTTTATGTTGAAGAGTTTTGTATACTTAAACCATTTCCACTCTTTTGTGTTTAATTGTAATTTGTTGTTTAATAATGGTTTTATGTCAAATTCTTTTTTCCATACAGACTTTGACTTGTCTGGTAATTTCGGAACAAGATTATTCTTCACATAGTCTTCAATCCATTGCCAATCGGGATTGCCGTGGGTATCAACTGGAAGTTTTATTAAAGAATTAGGCATTCTTTTGGGTCTCCATTTGCGACCATATGCCCAACGGAATCTATCCTTTTCAATCACTGTACACAAAAATAATGCAATAAACTTGTTTATCTGATAATTTTTTAAATAAATAGGATTTACATCATGAGTACAAGTAAAAAGTTTGTCTTGATAATAAGCATATCCCACAGAACCATTATTTGTTACAGCAATACATTTCTCAAAAACTTTTTCCTCTAATGGCGCATTATTTTCATCTCCAGTTTTTGATGTGATTTTGATGGTATCCATATCTGAATAGGAGGTTACACCATTATTAGAATCAGTTGCTCCTACAAATGGAATATTTCCATTAGGATTATTATCTGGTTTTTTATTATAAAAGCCATGTTTGATTTCAAAAATTTCATCATATCTAAACCATTCCCAATTTTTCGTATCCATAATCAAAATTCTTCGTTTTGAACTAAAAATGCTGCATAATCTCTCATTTTGCGGATAAAATCTTCGTCGCAAAGTGTCGAATAATCTGTTTCCATATAAGCTTCAGCACACCATTCCTCGTTGGCTTCCACATGGCGGGTTACTGATTTCCCAGCTTCGGTTGAGCGATGTTCGTACAAATCAAACCATTCCTTTTCAACAGTTTCCCATTTATCGCGGACATCCACACGGCCGACACCCTTTCTTTTCTCAAAACCATCGTCTTTGAAATATCCAAAAAAAGTTTCCTTTTCCTTTTTGTGCGGTTTGCCCAAATCAAACACCATACAGCATGCAACAGCACTTGCCCCTGGATAGAACATTTCGGCAGGAAATGAGAAAACTGCATCAAGCGAGTGCCTTTCGAGCATTTTATGTTTGAAATTACCAATCACACCATCTGTTTGAATGGCACATGCCATTGGCAGCAAAGTCAGCAAACGACCGCGATTTACCTTTTGTGCTACAAATTCCACGAAACATAGCCCTTTTGAGGGATCAGTGCTTGTTTTTTTCCATGTTTTTGCAAAATCTTCAGGCACTTGATTCTTGGAGGCATTATATGGCGGATTCATCAGTACAACATCGACATTTGCCTGTTCTATCCAGTTACCCAATTCAAAGCACGAACCCAAGCGTACATTTGAATTTCCATCACCGTGAATCAGCATATTGGTTGTTGAAAGTCCGTAAACATTTTTGTCGAACTCAATACCATATATCTGATTCTTTTTTATCTCGTTACGTTCCGCATCTGTTTCACAGTCGTTTAGTGCCTGCGTCATAGCCTGCACAATAAAAGTTCCGGAACCACATGTCGGGTCTAACACTCTGGAAGTTTTATAAATACCTGCCACTTTTGCCATAAAGTGCGATATGTGGTTTGGCGTAAATGCTTGGTTCTTATCTTCACGAGCGACATATTTGTTGAATGTGGTAAAGAAATAACTCAAAATATCGTGACCTTCACGGCTTGCCTCATTTATGTACGGAACAATATTTATCTCTATGTAGTTCAATATCTTCTCAAAATTCTCCGATTTAATTTTTTCTACATTTTGGTCTTTTAGGATATTGTCGTGCAATATTACAAGTTTATCCGCTTTGTCAAGGCTACGGTCCAAGAGTTTTCCTAATACTTCTTTTATTCCTGCAATTATTTGGGCAGTGCTTAATCCTTTGTAGTTCAATCCATTTTTTAACGCAAGCAAACAAGTGCCAACAAATTGGCTGCGAAGTTTTTCGGCTATACCGTTGTCATGAAGCAAACTGTTGAGTTTAGATGTGTTTTCTAGAACCGCCGTTTTGTCGTTGACATTCTTAGGTTTAAAATAATCAACATACTCTGCGAAGGATTTCAGTTTGCGGTCATTAAGTTCTTCCACATCGCTGTTTGCTATTTTCCAAACTTTTATTTTGTCGTCGTTGGTGTTGGCGAGAATTGCAATGATTTTTGTCTGTGCAGACAACCGTTGTTCAAGCGCGACATAATCAAACAGTTGTTGTTTATCTTTGGGTTTGAAGGTTTGCTTTGTTTCTATTAGAACGGCAACTTTTGTTGTTTCGTCATAGAAACGAATATCTAAAAATTTGTGACCGCTGATGTTTTCTTCGAGAGCTTTGGCGTAACTGAATTCTCCGTTTTCTAGATTGCTGGATTGATAACTTCTTCCAACACAATCAATCATATTTATTCGTTGCATTTCTTTTGTTTTTTATAGGACTTTGCTTCAAACCCTCATCTCGCATAAGCCCAAAAGAAAAAGGCGGAACCGTTCGTTTTGTTGCTTACTAGCTTGTCGCGGTACCCCTACCTTTGTGTCTAATAAGCACGAATAGTTCACGCCTACGCGTAAACTTCCGCAACCTATTCCGACACATTGTTTTCTTTGGGGTGTTTCGACAAGCGGAATAAGAGCGTAAAGCTCAGAATGTTAATATTTTATTTTACTTTATCTTTTTTCTATCTGTTTTATTCCTAATTAACCTTAAATTTAACTTTTCGCCCTTCTTTATAGCAAGACAGTTAAGATTGCCTATACAACCGCCGAACTACAACAAAAGGTTGTTATTTCATTTTGCAAAAATAAACAAAATTCCAATACCATTGCTATATTTTTATTTTTTTTATCACAAAAAAAGGGCGACCTTTCGGTTGCCCTTGCTATGTTTAAGCCTG
>DBXJ01000019.1 GCA_002309475.1 Bacteroidales bacterium UBA1215 | reverse complement strand
CGGCAGATTGTGTGCAAAATCCTCATCGTGTGTGAAGGTACCAAAACAGAACCAAACTATTTTGAGGCATTTAAAACCCTCAATGGCGGAACAATTGTATATGACATTGACGTGAGAGGGTTAGGGCAAAACACTACAGATGTGGTAGATAAGGCCATAGAACTCAAGAGCAAAGGGGATTATGACCGCGTTTGGGCGGTGTTTGACAAAGATTCGTTTTCTGCCAACAAATTCAACGGAGCCATTATCAAAGCGCAAAACAATGGCATTGGGTGCGCTTGGAGTAATGAGGCATTTGAACTGTGGTACCTGTATCATTTCATGAATAGGGTTACAGCAATGAGTCGCACCGAATACAAGCGAGCCATTTCCGAGGCGGTGAACAATTCTCCGCAATACAAGAAGAGAAAAGTTTACGAATATGCCAAGAATGACAAAGACAACTATCGCATTATGACCACCTACGGCTCTATGGAAAACGCCATCAGGTTTGCCGAGGCGAAGAGTTGCGACTACACTGACCAGCGTTACGCCACGCACAATCCTTGCACGATGGTTTTCAAGTTGGTACGGCAATTGATAGGGAAAGACGAGGAATTGAATAAAGAATTGACAAATAAGATTGAAGAATAAAACAAATAAAGATATTTCATTATGGTACCAACATTTGACAAGTTTCTATATCCCGTTCTTAATGCACTAAATGATGGGAAAGAGCATACGCTAAAAAGCCTCATGGATGACATGGCACTTATTTTTTCTTTGTCCGATACTGATGTAGCAGAAAAAGTGTCAGGCGGTTCAGAGACCAAACTTCACAACAGAACCCAGTGGGCAACCACCTATTTAGGTAAGGCTGGTTTGCTACAACGTCCCAAACGAGGCATCAATATGATCACCCCCGAAGGAAAGAGTTTGTTGGCCACTGGTATAACTGCAATCACACCAAAGTATCTTGGCGAACATTATCCATCGTTTGCTGTTTTTGCATACGGTCACAAAGATAAGGGTGACCAAGAGAATGTGGCAGTAGATGAACCATCAAAAACACCTTCAGAATTAATGGACGAAGCATTCGGTGAAATCAATGCCACTCTTGCAAGTGATTTACTCGACCATGTGAAAAATCAATCCCCAAAATTTTTCGAGCAATTAGTAGTAAAACTTCTTGTTTCCATGGGCTATGGAGGTAGTCTTGATAATGCAGGTGTTGTAACGCAAATTTCGCATGATGACGGCATTGACGGCATCATAAAGGAAGACAAACTTGGTCTTGACAACATTTACATACAGGCCAAACGCTACACGACAGGTTCTGTCCAAAAACCTGACATTCAAAAATTTATTGGTGCACTCACAGAACAAGGTGCTTCTAAAGGCGTTTTCATTACGACAACAACATTTTCAAATGGAGCTATTGAAACCAGCAAAAAAGCAGCTGGGGTGAAAATCGTTTTGATTGACGGCGATATGCTCACAAAGCTTATGATAGAGAACAACATCGGTGTTAGTCTCAAACAGACATACGAAATCAAAAGGATAGACACGGACTTTTTCAATGAGGAATAATGTGAGTTGTGTTGCGAAATTATCAACAGGTTAATAGCGTCCTTCCTAGGAGAATGAATTATAGAGAAATAATAATATAAATGAGGAATTAATGGAACAAGAAACCACAATAGAAAAGATAGAGACTTTAGAATCCGAAATCAGAGATTATGCAAATACATTACCCTATTGGGGAAAATATCTTGCCAACCAAATCTTATCCGGTCACGAAGTAACTGATGATAATATAACATCAGCGTACTCTTTTCTTTTAGAAGATTTACACTTAAAAGAAAAATCTGACAGACCAGAAATAACATTGGGAACGCGTTCAATCAATGCGACTGACTACAAATCAAATTTGTTATTTTCTAAATTAGAAAATGTAGAAGGTGTAAATGCTCTTGTGGAAAACCAAACCATTGATTTTTCCAAAAACCTAACTGTTATTTATGGTACAAATGGTTCTGGAAAATCAGGATATGTACGTCTTTTGAAACAAGTTTTCTATTCGAAATCACCAGAAACTATCTTGTCAAATGTATACAACGAGAACGAGCCTAAACCTATCAATGCTAAATTCACCTTCAAATCGAATAATGATGAAATCTCACTAACTTTTTCTGACAAAGACAAGTCAGAGTTCAAACAATTTGCTGTATTTGATGGGAAAAGTGTTTTGAAACATCTTGAAAACAAAAATGAATTTGAATTCAGACCTGCAGGATTGAATTTTTTTGCTGATTACATTGAGGCAATAAAACGTGTTGAAGAAAAATTAAATGCAGACATTCAAAAAAAACAGTTAGGAAACACTGCAACAGATTTAGCTGATTTGTTTGATAACGATTCCGAAATCAAAGTATTTGTTCGAAATCTAAATGCAGAAACAACAAGTGATGATTTGCAAAAATACATCCCATTCTCTGATGAAGATAAAGCACGAAAAGAATCTCTTCAGAAGCAATATGACGAACTTCTTTTGGCTTCAAAAGGAAAGGAAAAAGAAATAAAGAAACTTGAAAATCTAAAAATACTGTTATCTCAAAACAAGGAAGCTATTGAGAAATTAAATCTTGCATTTGCGGCAGAAACAATCACAAAATTACAAGCTACGATTACCGATTGCATTTCAAAAGAGTTAGCGGCTAAACAAGAAGGTGTTGACAATTTCAAAACAGATCTAATCCAAGGAATCGGATCTGATGAATGGAAGAACTTTATTCTTTCAGCAGATAAGTTCGCTAAAATGCAAAAAAATGGACAAAGTGTTTATCCAACGGATAGTGACCACTGTTTACTTTGTCACCAACCTCTTTCTGATGATGCACAAAAACTCATTTCAAGCTATTGGATTTTTATAAATAGTGTTGCGGAACAAAACGCGAAACAAGCACAAGAGAAACTTGAAAAAGTGAGACGATATTATGAGGGATTAAACTTTGACCTATTTCCTCAGAACAATACACTTACAGATTGGCTGACAGAACAACATCCCGAGGAATTGAAATTATTAAAACAAAAACTCAATGAGCAAAAAAGTCTATCTGAGAATATTCTTTCAGATATTCAAAATAAAACTGTAAATATCAGACAGCCAATCAATGTTGATGTTGAGAGATATAATGCATTAAACGAAGTTATTGATGCAAAACTCAATAATCTACAAAGCGACGAACAAAGTAAAGCTTTAGAGACGTTACGAAAGGAAAAGACTTTTCTTGAACATAAAGAAAAGTTTAATATCCATTTTTTAAAGTTCGAAACGTATGTAACTAGCCAGATTTGGATAAAAAAAGCACAAAGAGCAGATTTCGCAAAACATAACGTAACGAACAAGGAAAAGGCATTGTCAAACAAATATTTTAACCAGAAATACATTGATGGATTCAATGATGAATGCATGAAACTAAACGGAAATTTTGGGATTGAGATTAACCATACGGGGTCAGGAGGTAAATCATACAGACAACTAAAACTGAAAGGCAAGAATCCAAATTTAGTTTTAAGTGAAGGTGAACAAAAGGTGATAGCGATAGCAGACTTTCTCGCAGAAATACAATTGTCGGAAATAAATAAAGGGGTTATTTTTGATGACCCAGTCACATCTTTGGATAATGAAAGAAAAAAAATAATTGCAGATAGGTTAGTTTATTATTCTAAAATAAAGCAGGTCATTATTTTTTCTCACGACTTAGTTTTTCTTTATCATCTGAAAAATGCAAGCAAAAAGGGTTTGGCAGGTATAACCAATAGCTTTATTTGCCATACGATAGAAAAAGAAGGAGATTTTTGCGGAAAGATTCTTCTAAATAATAGTCCTACAAATGAAGGACAATACAACGATCCTCAAAAAGCAAAAGAATGGTTAAACAGAAGTCGAACCGTCAGCGGTGAAACACAAATTGATTATATTAAATCTGGTTTTGCTGCACTTAGATCATCATACGAAGCCTTGGCAATATTCACGATTTTAGGGGGTGTTGTACAACGTTTTGACCCACAAATACGCTTCGGAAGACTAAAAGACGTAAAGTATAACAAAGAATTGGCTGAGACCGTAATTGAGAGGCACGGCGAAATTTCTGATTTAATAGAAGGACACTTGGCTTCTGATGAATATGGAGCCACACCAACCACGAATCAATTAGAAAAAATGATTGATGAGTTTATCGAATTAAAAGATAAAATTAAATCATTATGATGCTATTTAAGACACAAAAAATCATACTATTATGACACCACAAAAATTCATACAACTTCTTCGTAAAGAAGTCAGCACATACAAGAGTTTCCTTGAAACCGACAGTCAGGATTGGATTGTCAAGGGATTCATTGATATAGACAAAAATATTTATACTATCACGAATGACTTGAAAGTCGTTTCAAAACGCAAGTAGTTTAACTCACAAACCGTTAAAAGATGAATGGAGCAACCCCACATATAGTTCAATATCAAGGTTCAAAAAGAAATTTGGCACCTCAGATTCTTCGTTATTTCCCACAAAAATTCAATCGCCTAATTGAACCCTTTGCTGGCATGGCTGCAATTACTATTGCTGTTTCCAAACAACGACGAGCAGAACAGTATGTGTTAAATGATTTGAATGAGCCTCTTATTAATATTCTGAGAGAGGCCATAAACAACCCTCAAAAACTCATCGAAGAATATGCCAAGGTTTGGAGTGAGCAAATCACCTTTGAGGGTGGCAGCGTTGAACATTTTTACAAAATCAGAAAAGATTTTAATGATGGCAACAAAAGTGCGGCAAACATGCTGTATTTGTTGGCTCGATGCGTGAAAGGATCTGTTCGATATAGTACAAATGGTATGTTTAACCAGTCTCCGGACAAACGTCGTATGGGAACAAATCCTAAAAATCTTGCGTCAAATGTTTATATGATCTCAAGTTTTCTAAAAGGCAAAACGGAGTTTTCGTCCGTTGACTACCGGGAAGTAACAAAGATGGCCAAACGAGGCGATATTGTTTATATGGACCCTCCCTACCAAGGAGTCTGTACCACAAGAGACAGTCGATATTTTTCGGGGATTTGTTTCGATGACTTTGTAGAATGTGTTGATGATTTGAATAGTAGGGGAATTGATTTTGTCATCAGTTACGATGGAACCTGCGGTGAAAAGCAATACGGTGTTGATCTCCCAAAAGAATTAAAGCTTAAGAAAGTTATGCTTAATGCTGGTCTCTCCAGTCAAAGCCTTTTGCTTGGAAAAAAAGAAAAAACTGTTGAAGCACTGTATATCAGCCCCAATTTATCTGATTTTACCACTTCAACAACAGAAGAACAATTATTATTATTTGCATTATGAAATTATCTAAAAAAATTCTGAACCGATTAAATGCCATTACAGATAAACGACCATCTACTGTAATACAGCATATTATAAAACATGGATACATCACAACTGAAGAACTTGCTAGCAAATATGGATACGAACATGCGCCCCGTGCCGCGAGAGATGTACGTGAGCGTGGAGTAAATCTTGTAACTTATAGAGTTAAATCTTCCGATGGCAGAAGCATTGCGGCCTATAAATTCGGAGACCCTGTTTTCGTTGATAATAAGATTTCTAAAGTGGGAGGACGAACAGCTTTGTCTCAGGCTCTAAAAAAAGCCTTAATTGATAAATATGGAGCGGTATGTTTTGTTTATTTGCAACCCATGGAAGAACGATTGCTTCAAATTGACCATAGAGTGCCATACGAGATAGGAGGAGAACAAACGGACAACATCGACTGTTATATGCTTCTAAGTCCATCTGCCAACCGTGCAAAATCATGGACGTGTGAACATTGTCCAAATTGGACAATTAAGGATATAGAGTTTTGCAGTAATTGTTTTTGGGCACATCCAGAGAATTACTCTCACATTGCTGGACGTGAAGAAAGACAGATTGTGATTACCTTTTCTGATAATGAAATTGAAGATTACAATCAGTTAATTTCGTTAGTCGGTAAAGAAAAAGCTGAAGACAAAATCAAAGAATTGATTTCTGATTACATCAAAAAATAACAACACTTGTAGTTCCTTAGTCACCAACCTCATACAGGCCGAATAAAATATGCATTTTATTTTCACTCAGAAATGTTCTGGTTTCCCATTGATACTTAATGCCTGGAAACAGGCTGGCTGGGGCGAACCGGAACTGAAAAACCGTCTGGAAGTAGATGAGGTCGCATTGGTGCTCCCAATACAACGGTTTGAGGGCACTGCCCCAAAAAGTACCCTCAAAAGTGCCCCCAAAGTTGGCCCCAAAAAGTACCAATGGGTAATTGACAAAAAAGACACTCAATAA
>DBXJ01000025.1 GCA_002309475.1 Bacteroidales bacterium UBA1215 | reverse complement strand
ATATGACTATTCTACCAATAGGTAAATAATCTGCAAAAGTACAAAATTTTCATTAAAATAGCATGGAAAGAAGCATTTTTCTTCTAATAAATTGTTTGTATATCGCTTTTCTTTGCTTTTTTATTGGAAAGGCAGTAGGATAGCTATCTTTTTTGTTGTGATATATTCTTTTGAAAATTAGTCTGATAAAATAAAATATGACATTCTTTTGTTGAGAAAAGGAAATAGATGGGAGCAGTTAGAAAAAAAAATGTTATCTTTGCAAATTGATAAAAAAGAAAATTCAATTATTGATAACTAAAAATTAATTTATGGAAACTTTATTAACATTTTGGCATGAACACAGGACTTTGATGGTGTTTTTTATCGTCTTGATTGTAGTCATTCCTTTCTTGATTTTCTATCTAAACAAGGCCAAGAAAGAACATCCTAAAGGTTTAATTGCCGCCGCCTTGAGTAACATGGGCGAACGCTTCGGTTACTACATTATGAATGCCGTACTTGTGCTGTTTATCTGCTCTAAATTCGGTATTTCTGATGAAACGTCAGGCTTGATTTTCGGTGTGTTCTATTTTTTGATTTATGTGCTTGCACTTCCCGGTGGTATTATCGCCGACCGCACGCAGAACTACAAAAAGACCATCATCTCGGGTATCATTGTGATGGCCATTGGTTATGGTTTGTTGTCTATCCCCGTATTCAGTGACGGTGGTGGCATGACATCGTGGCCGTTTATTCTTGCCATGATTTCATTATTGCTTATCGCTTGCGGTAATGGTCTCTTCAAAGGTAATTTGCAGGCTATCGTAGGTCAATTGTATGATGACTTTGAAGCTGAGGCTGCCAAGAAAGGTCCAGAGGCTTTGGCTGAAGCAAAGAGCAAACGCGACAGCGGCTTCCAGATTTTCTATGTGTTCATTAATATCGGCGGTGTGATAGCTCCGTTTGTGGCTCCTCTAATTCGCGATTGGTATTTGAAGACACAGCAATTGGTTTTCAATGCCGACCTCCCGCGTCTGTGCCACAAGTTTATCATGGGTACGATGGAAGGTAACGATATGGACAACCTTACCAATCTTTCTCAGACTTTTAGTGGTGCAAGCGAAAACCTCGCTGGATTTTGCCAAAATTATCTACATGTTTATAATACTGGAGTTCACTATTCCTTCATCGTTTCGGTGTTAGCTATGTTGATTTCACTTTCTATTTTTATAGCTGTAAGACATAAGTTACCGAATCCTGTGAAGAAAGAAAAAGCCAGTGTGCAAGAATATACCGAAGAAGAGAAAAATGCCAATGTTAAGGAAATTAAGCAACGTATGGCCGCATTATATGCAGTTCTCGGTATTGCTGTATTCTTTTGGTTCTCATTCCACCAAAATGCTCAGTCACTTTCTATCTTCGCACGTGACTTTATTATTACCGACCAAGCCAAGGGCGGTCTTCCTCCTGAGATTTTGCAATTCATCAATCCATTCTTTGTAATTGTATTGACACCTATTATCATGTGGATTTTTGCTGCACTTACTCGCAAAGGCAGAGAGGTTTCTACTCCTAAGAAAATTGCATTGGGTATGTTCATTGCAGCATGTGCCTATATATTCTTGATAGTTATTGCCGTTGTTAATAACTATCCTTCCGGAAATGCTTTCAAAGCTTTGTCAGAAGTAGATAAAGAGGCTATGAAAATAGGTCCGTGGGTGATGATTGTAACATATTTCTTCTTAACGGTGGCGGAATTGTTCATTTCCCCGTTGGGATTGTCATTTGTATCGAAAATTGCACCTCGCCATATGGTTGGTATGTGCCAAGGTTTGTGGTTATCAGCTACTGCTATCGGCAACTTGCTTATATTCCTTGGTGTAAAAATGCTGAACGCATTCCCTAATCAATGGATGACTTGGGGTGTTTTCGCTTTGATTTGCCTTGCATCAATGTCAATTATGCTCGGTATGCTTAAATGGCTTGAAAGAGTTACAAGATAGTATAATATAATCATAAAAAGAAAGCCACTGAAAAGTGGCTTTCTTTTTTGTTTACCAACATTAAAGAGAAAAAATAGAAATATTTTTTATTCTTTTAGCAGTTTGCTAGAATAATTATGATTATCTTTGCAACATTGAAAACGTCTTATGCAGTTAAGCAATAAAATAAAGAATTTCTATCAGAACAATATTGCAAGTAGTGAGGTGGTTACCCGTTTTGCAAAGGTATTTTCGGTAGATGTGGTAGTAAGGGCTGTCAACTTTTTGTTGATACCTGTTTTCTTGCATTTGATGAGCAAAGAAGAGGTCGGCACTTACGACTATTTATATTCTTTTGCCTTTGCCATGGCACCTGCGTTAAATTTAGGATTGTATGTCAGTCTTACAAAAATGTATCATCTATACGACAATCCCAAGGACAAAGGAAGATTGCTATTGACTATCAATTTTACTTTGATAACATTTCTGTTGATCGTTTTCGGTGTGATATATGGCTTTCGATTGGATTATTCTATTTTTAGTTTCTTGGTCAATCAGCCAATAGCCTACGAAAAATATCGATTTTTTATTTTGTTGGCAATGATATGTATGATTTACAATGTCTTGCTGACTATGTTTTTTGTTACTTCTGAAAAAATTTCCAAAATACAGCGTTATAATATAGGTCGCTGTCTGTTGGTGAATATAGCTGTTTTTGCAGCATTGATATTTCTTAAGGGTGACAAAGTCGCTTTGAGATTAGGTTTTACCTATGTATCCGAATTTATAGTAGGATTGTATTTCTTCCGCTATTATATACGGGAAATGGCAACACCCTTTAGTAAGGAAATGATGTTGCGAGCCATCAAAATCGGTATGCCCATCATGTTGTCATCCATCGCTTATTTGTTGATTAACTTTGCAGATAAATATTATGTGCAGAGATATTGCGGTATGGAAGATTTTGCCGTATATTTCAAGGCTTTGCAATTTGCCACCATATTGTCGGTAGTCTTTAATTCCTTCCAAAATGTATGGCTCCCGATTATGATGAAAGAAAAAGATTTAACGGTGTTGAATCGTAAAACCAATCGTGTGTGCATGGTGATAACATTGTTGTTTACAGCTCTGTCGTTATGTATTATTTTCGCTGTTTGGGTAGCATTGAAATGGAATATCATTCCTATGGAATATTACGATATGTTGTATGTATTGCCGTTGGCATGCTTGGGTCAAATTGCTTCCGTGTTAATGCTATTGTATCAATACTATGCAGTGTATTTTGAAAAAACACATATCAATTTGTTTGTAACGATTGTTAGTGGCATTTTGGGAGTAGTATGCAACTATTTTGCTGTCAGATACTATAGTTATTATGGTGTAGCAGTAGTGATGATATTTATCAATATCCTCATGCTATTGTTTTATTTCTGGCGTTCCAGAGTCTATATCCGCAATCGGCTGAAATAATAATTTACAAGATAAAATTTAAGGTGATGGCTGTTGCTGCTGCTATTATACAATAGATGGCAAAGTATATCAATTTGCCTTTTTGAACAATTTTCAGCATCCATTTACATGCAAAGCAACCGGAAAGGAATGCCGTAACAAAACCGACAATCAATGGCAATATGTTGTCAATATGTGTTCCCATTTGCATCATATCTAATGAATCTAGGAATGCCTCCCCCAAAATAGGAATAATTACCATCAAAAAAGAAAAACGAGAAACGGTTTCTTTTTTATTGCCTAATAACAAACCTGTAGCAATAGTGGTGCCGGAACGCGATAAACCCGGCAAAACTGCTACAGCTTGCGATAATCCAATGATAAAACTATCTAAAAAACTGATATGTTCTTTTTGTCGTGGTTTGGCTTTGTAGGCAAAGAATAACAGTGTGGCGGTTATCAACAGGCAAATGCCGACTAATAAAAGTCCATTGCCGAAAAACTCTTCCACAACATCTTTAAAAAACAGACCGACAATCAGAATGGGAACCATAGAAAGAAGAATTTTGCAGGCATATTGCATTTCTTCATTCCATTTGAATTTGAAAACTCCTTTTAACAAATTCCAAATTTCGTTGTGTAGAACGACTATTGTACTCAAAACCGTGGCAGCATGAACGATGATGGTAAAAGATAGATTTTCTTCTCCATTTTCCAGTCCGAATAAATAACTGCCTATGGCTAAATGTCCGCTACTGCTGACGGGCAAAAATTCTGTCAATCCTTGGATTAAGCCAAGAATAAAGGCACTGAAAACATCCATCGACTATTCTTTAGGTGCAATGCTATTGTCTGACTCCTCTTCTTTTTTGCCAAAACGAAGCATGATAGCAAAAAAAGCAATGGCAAAGCCAATGACCAAAGTAATAGGTGCTACTACCAGTCGCCTTGTATCAAAAATGGCTTCACTAAATTGGTTAGGATCATCTGTGCCGCCACCTGACAGCAAAACATATCCTAATATCAAAACTAATATGCTAATGCATAATAAAATGTAGTTCCATTTGTTGAACGTCATACCCGATGCCCATTGTTCAATTTGTGTGTCCTTTAAATTTTTATTATTTTTTTGTGAATTATTAACTTTTGCCATAATCTTGTATTATTCGTATAATTTGTCAATTTTCATTTTTATATACTTTCTTACTGAAAATAGAGTAGAAAGCCAAGTGATTAGAATTCCGATAAAAAAGATGATGATAAATAAAAACATGTAGTATTTGGGTTGTGAAAAGTCAATGATAGATGCTGCAAATGGCTGTGTATAGCAGAAATACAATACACCTATCAAACCCAATATGGCAAGTATGGCCCCCCAAATACCTTGAATAATACTACTTACAATAAAAGGATTGTAAATAGTGCTTCGTTTTGCTCCTACCAATAACATGCTTTTGATAATAAATCGTTTGGAATAAATGGAAATTCGAATAGTATTGCTAATTAATGCCAATGAAATAATCAATAATATAGCACTAATAATCAGTAGTATAAGACTGATTTTGTTCAAATTTTCATTGATATTGTTTACATAACTTTTATGGTAATTGACATCACTGACATTTTCCATCAAGTTAAGATCTTTTTCTATAATTAATAAACTATCGTTGTTGGCATATTTTGCATTGATTTTCAATTGGAAAGATGCAGGAAGAATATCGCCAACCACATCTCTGAAATCATGTCCTAATTGGTCGATGGTTTCTTGTGTGGCTTCCTCTTTTGAAAGGTAGGTGATAGATTTTACGTATGGTTTCGACTCCAATTCTTGTTGCAGTTTGTTGGTTTGTCCTTCAGTGATGTCGGATGCCAGCATGACTTCAAAACCAATATTTTCTTTTACCTTGTCGGAGATTTGTTTGGCATTGATGATAATAATGCCTAATAAACCAATCATAAATAGCACCAACGCAATACTTATCACTGTGGATACTTTGGAAGATGCTAAACGATGTTTTGTTATTTTTTCTATTTGAACAGCCATAGTCTAATATTTCATTTTGCAAATGTATAATTTTTTGTTGAATAAAAATGTGGAATTACATCATTTATTCATCCAGTATTTCAAATTTTGAATTCTGACTTTTAAATTCGGGAATAGCATGCTTCATCAATTTTACCATCAACATTTCGTCATGGTTGTTCATGGCAGTGGCTATATCGCTAATTTGTTGACAGATATCGTCATAATTATAAGGTTGTACTTTGGCAATTTTAATTTTATCGTTTTGAGTGGCACTGGTATTTTCTTCGTTGGCGAGAACTTCCTCGTAGAGTTTTTCGCCGGGACGTAGTCCGGTGAAAACAATTTGTATGTCTTTTCCCAATTCCAGTCCGGATAGATGAATCATTTTGGTGGCCAAATCGTAAATTTTGACACTTTTTCCCATGTCAAACACATATATTTCACCGCCTTCACCCATGCTGCCGGCTTGTAATACCAATTCGCAGGCTTCAGGAATAGTCATAAAAAATCGTGTTACTTCCGGATGCGTAATCGTTACCGGACCGCCTTTTTCTATTTGTTGTTTTAGAATAGGAATTATAGAGCCGTTAGATCCTAAAACATTGCCAAAACGAGTGGTGATAAATTTACATTGGCTTTTTTGGTTCAAAGATTGTACATACATTTCTGCCAAACGTTTGGAAGCTCCCATAATACTGGTAGGGTTGACAGCTTTATCGGTGGAAATCATGACAAATTTTTCCACACCGTTTTTTACACTTAAGTCTGCCAGATTTTTAGTACCTAAAACGTTTACTTCTATGGCTTGCATAGGATTTTTTTCCATCAAAGGTACATGCTTGTAGGCAGCAGCGTGAAAAACTACGTTGGGGTGGTAGGTTTCAAAAATATTGCTCATGAATTTTTCATGGCAAATGTTGCCAATGTAAGTAATATAGTTGTTTTTTGTGCTTAAATTTTTTAAATCTAATTCCAAAAAATACATAGGAGATTCTGCATTGTCGATGAGAATCATTTGTTTGTAATTGTAATTAGTGAGTTGGCGAACAATTTCACTGCCGATAGACCCTGCGGCACCGGTTACCAAAATGGTTTTGTCAAGCAGGAATTTTTGTATTTGCTTGTCGCTCATTTGAATAGGCTCTCTGCTCAACAAATCTTCTATACGAATTTTTTTAATCTGTTTGAAACTTAATTCTCCGTTGATCCATTTTTGCACGGGTGGCACCACCAAAGTTTTTACATGGTGATTGAGGCAGGTTTCTGCTATGGCAGTTCTTTTTTCCACATTCATGTTTTCAATGGCGATGATGATATGGGCAATGTTTTTTGACTCTAAAAGAATAGGTAAGTCCTTGCCGGCATAGATAGGTAAGCCTTCAATCTTTTTACCGATTTTTTGCGGGTCATCATCAACAAAACCGATGATATCATATTTCCGTTGTAAGTCTCTGTTGATGGAATGCAAAGTGGTGAACCCTAATTCTCCTGCTCCATAGATAAGTATGTGGTTGCGAACATTATCTAGACGATGAGAATCGCTATAAAGTGCGTTGATGAGTGTTCGATAAAACAACATTAAGAATGTAGTAATGATAAATTCCAATAAAACAATAGAGAAGGGGACTACAAATTGTTGTTTTAGCACAGAATAGATAAAAATGTTGATAACAGCAATAATCATCGATCCTATTATATTGATGTAAACCAATCGCAATAAGTCGCTGACACTGGTATATCTTAAAACATTGTTGTGTGTTTTGAAAATGACAAAAGAAATAGATCTAACCAGCAAAATAGTTACAAACATAATGATAATCTTATGTTCTGTAAAAACGTGGATAGTATGATAATTGTGTCTGAACAATATGGCCAGCAAAGTAGAAATAACTACAATGATGATATCGATAGTTAACACAAATCCCGATGGGACAACTTTTTGCGGAAATAGTTTTCGAATTTTATTTTTCATCTTTTTTTGCTATTTGCCAATATTTTTCCATTTCTTCAACACTCATATCCGGCAGATGTTTGCCATCTGCCAAAATATTTTGTTCCATTCTGTTGAAACGATTGATAAATTTACGGTTGGTTTTTTCCAAGGCATCTTCAGGGTTGATATGCAGATGGCGACCATAGTTAATCAATGAAAACAATATGTCTCCAAATTCTTCCTCCATTTTGTCGTGGTCGTTTGCTTGTTTTTCAGTTTCAAATTCTTTTATTTCTTCACGAATTTTTGCTAATACATCTTCCGATTCCTTCCAATCGAAATGTACACCATGGACTTTTTCTTGTATGCGGTAAGCTTTTACCAATGCCGGCAATGATTTTGGAACACCTCCCAAAACCGTTTTTCTACCTTCTTTGCTGCTGAGTTTTATCTTTTCCCAATTCACTTTCACATCTTCAGCGGAATTTACTTGTTCAGTGGCATATACATGTGGATGGCGAATGATTAGTTTTTCGCAAAGGTGATTGACCACTTCTGCAAAATTGAAACTATTTTGTTCCATGGCAATCTGACAATAGAAAACGATATGCAACATAATGTCACCCAGTTCTTCACTGATACCTTTCAAATTTTTATCCATAATGGCATCCGAAAGTTCATATACTTCTTCAATAGTTAGGCATCGTAACGATTCAATAGTTTGTTTTTTATCCCATGGACATTTAGCTCTTAATTCTGTCATTATGGTTAATAATCTATTGATAGCTTGACTGTTTTCGTTTTCTTCCATATTCTAAATATTAAACTGCAAAGATACTATTTTTTGTTGAAAGATAAAGAGATTTGGAGGTTGTACAGAAAAATTAAAAAAAATGGATATTTTATAAATGATAACTCACAACTTTTTAGTATCTTTGCAGTTTGTATGAAGGCAATTGAGGAAAATAACAACTACCTTATTTGTAATGCCACATTGGTTAATGAGGCAACAAAGAAAATTGTTCATATTTTAGTCCAAGACGGAATAATAGCAGAAATTTTTCCAAATTCCACGTCAATAGATGCTATTTTACGACATGCTGACACTATTTTGATAGATGCGAAGGGTAAGTATGTTTTGCCGGGTTGTATTGACGAACATGTGCATTTTCGTGAACCGGGTGCCACCCACAAGGCCGATATGCTTTCAGAAAGCAAAGCTGCTTTGGCAGGAGGTGTCACATCGGTGATGGATATGCCTAATGTAAATCCGCAAACTGTTACCAACCAATTGCTTGAAGATCGTTTTGCGATGGCAAAAGGTAAAATGTTTTGCAATTATTCTTTTTATTTAGCTGCCACTGACAGCAATTTTGCCGAGGTGGAAAAAATGGATAAAAAACGAGTGTGTGGCTTGAAATTATTCATCGGGTCTTCCACAGGTAATATGCTTATCAGTAATGAAGCGGTTTTGGATAAAATTTTTCAGATAAAAGATTTTCCAATTGCCGTTCATGCAGAAAATGAAGATATTATATGTAAAAATTCACAATATTTCAAAAATAAATACGGCGAGGATGTCCCAATAGAAAAACATTGTGAAATCCGCAGTGAAGAAGCCTGTGTAACAGCGACAAAAAGTGTGATGGAAAGGGCGGAGAAATATGGCACACAATTGCATATTATGCATGTAACAACCCAAAAAGAAGTAGAATTGTTGCGTCGTGCACCCCACAATATCATAGGAGAAGTTTGTACGTCTTATCTTTGCTTCGATAATCGCGATTATCAGCAATTCGGTACAAAACTCAAATGTAATCCCGCTATCAAATCAGAAGCAGACAAGTTGGCATTGCTAAAAGGTTTGCAAGAAGGGGTGTTTGCCACTGTAGGTTCAGACCATGCTCCGCATTTGTTGGAAGAAAAACAAAATACCTATTTCAAGGCACCTTCCGGTATCCCTATAGTGCAACATACTTTGCTGGTTTTGTTGGATTTAGTAGCTCAAAAAAAGTTAACATTAGAACAGTTGACGGCAGTGTATGCCCACCATCCTGCACAATTGTACAAGATAGAAAAAAGAGGTTTTGTAAGAAAAGGCTATTATGCCGATTTGGTGATAGTTGATATGGAACAAAAAACAAAAGTCACCAAAGAAAATATATATTATAAATGTGCATGGTCTATATTTGAAGGCAGAGAATTTCATGCAAAAATCGAAAAGACTTTTGTCAATGGAATTTTAGCATTCAATGAAGGTAAGTTTGTTTCCGAAAGTCCTGCCATGGAGTTGCAGTTTGAACGATGAAAAAGATAATAATAGTGTTGATATGTTTATTGTTAGTAGCTTGTCATCACACCAAGCGTGTTCGCAAGCCCGCTAATTTGTTGTCACAAACGCAGGTGGAGTCCATTTTGCATGATATCTATTTGGCAGACGGAAGTTTACGAGTGCGACTGAATTCCCAAATGCAATTGGATGCACAAACATGGTTTTCTAAAGAAATCAATGCTATCATGGCTAAGCATAATGTTACTTATGCTATCTTTGAAGAAAGCATGAATTATTATTTTATGGACAGTGAAAAAGCTAAAGAAATACAATCCAATGTTACCAATCAATTAATACAAGAACAAGCAAAAATAGAATTGCCAACAATTGAAACGGATACTTCCAAACATATTGCACACCAGTTGTCAAATACAAAAGAAGTTCGTCAGCAAATAGAAGTCAAACAATAAAATATTTTTGAAATATGAAAAAAATACAAATGGTCGATTTAAAATCGCAATATGAAAAAATCAAACCGGAAATTGATGCCCAATGGGAAGAAATATTGGATAGTTGTGCATTTATTAATGGACCTGCTGTTCATCGCTTTCAAGCTAACTTGGAACAGTATCTGCATGTAAAACATGTAATTCCATGCGGAAATGGAACAGAAGCCATTCAAGTAGCATTGATGGCATTGGGTTTGCAACCGGGTGACGAAGTGATAACGACCACCTTTACTTTTATTGCCACTGCAGAGGTGATTGCCTTATTGGGTTTGACACCGGTGTTGGTAGATGTAAATCCGGATACTTTTAATATCAATGTAGATGCAGTAGAAAGAGCCATTACGCCAAAGACAAAAGCAGTGGTGCCGGTTCATTTGTTCGGGCAGTGTGCCGACATGGAACGACTGTTGCAAGTGGCTGAGAAATATCATCTTCATGTAGTAGAAGATGCTTGCCAAGCTTTGGGAGCAGACTATCAATTTTCAGACGGACACACACAAAAAGCCGGTACTATGGGTATTATGGGATGTACCTCGTTTTTCCCTTCCAAGAATTTGGGATGTTATGGAGATGGTGGTGCCATTTTTACCAACGACGACCAATTGGCAAACAAATTAAGAGGTATTGTCAATCACGGAATGTTTGTCCGCTATTATCATGATTTGGTAGGTGTAAATTCTCGTTTAGATAGTTTGCAGGCTGCCGTATTAGATGTCAAACTCAAACGTTTAAATGATTATAATGTTGCTCGTCAATCTGCAGCAACGTATTATAATAGTCAATTCGCTTCTTGCAGCAAGTTGGTAGTTCCACAAAAAGGGAAAAATACCACCCATATTTTCCATCAATATACTTTAAGATTGCAACAGGTAGATCGTCAAAAGGTGATGGAGTATATGGCAGAAAAGCAGATACCATGTGCTATTTATTATCCGGTTCCTTTGCATATGCAAAAAGCATATACCAGTCCTCGCTATGGTGCAGGTGATTTTCCTGTCAGTGAGCAATTATGTAAAGAGGTCATCTCTTTACCGATGCACACCGAGTTGGATAAGGAACAATTAGAATATATCACCACTAATTTCTTGGCAGCAGTAGAAAAGGCTGCATTGTAATGAGAATCTATCTTTTAGGATTTTCAGGTTGCGGAAAGTCAACTTTGGCAAAAAAGTTAGCCAAGCAGTTGAATATGCCGTATTTAGATTTAGATACTTGTTTTGAAAACGAAGCAGGAATGAGTATTTCTTCTTTTTTTCAACAGTTTGGAGAAGAAGCATTTAGAAAGAAGGAATCGGAATTGCTGCAAGCAACAGCCCATATTGAGCATTGTGTTATCGCACTCGGAGGTGGCACTCCTTGCTATAATGATAATATGCAATGGATAAAAGCCCATGGTTGGAGTGTTTATATAGTCATGAATGAAAAAGCCTTGTACGATAGGGTGAAAAATCATGTAGATAAGCGACCTTTGTTGGCAGGAGCGGAGAATCTACAAGCCTGTATCCGGCAAAAGTTATGTGATCGGGAGCCGTATTATATGCAGGCAGACATGCAAGTGCAAGGTGTGAATATCAATGTTCGGCAATTGGCGCAAGAGATAAAAGAAAAAGGAGGTTTTTAAACCTCCTTTATATTTATCATTATAAAATGTTATGCGATTATTTGCGTTCAGGTGCTTGTTTGGAAGTAGAGTAATTTACTTTGAAAGCACTTGCTTTTCGCAATTCTTGTTTGATGTCTGTAACAATACCCATTTTTACGTTTTTGTCAACTTTCAACGACCATGTCATAATGTTTCTGTCAGCTTCATTACGAACTTGTTTTTCAGCTTCAACAAATTCTATAATATTGGAAACTTCAGCAAATTGGTCATTAAGTTGAATACGAGGTTCCGGTCCTAATTTCTTCAAAAGTTCTTTTGAGTTTGGTGCGCCGACATTGATATTTGCTACCAAAGATTTCTTCTCCAATTTTTGTACAGAAGTGGCTGCAGGAACGGTAATTTTTACGAACAATGAAGATTCTCTCATTGTGGTGATTACCATAAAGAAGAATAAGAACATGAAGATAATATCTGACATTGAACCCATGTTCAGTTCAGGGACTGTTTGTTTGCCTTCTTTTTTAAATCTTGACATTACTTTTTCCCTCCATAATTTGATGGTTCTGCTTCGGATATACTAATAGGAACAATTTTTTGAATAATCTTACGTTGTTCATCATTCAGATTATCAAACGATTTTCCGTATTCCTGTTGAGAACGTTCGTTTCTAATTTCGTCAAATGCTTCAGCTAATTGATTTTGTACTTTGATATACATTTCATAAGATGTTCCTCTATCGCTTTGAATAGAAACCACTCCTTTTGAAACTACAGCTGCTTTTCCGAGTTCTTCTATGTATTTAGGTTCATTTTCTGAAAGGTTTGGATCATTAGAAGGGTTGGTAATAAATTCTCTAGTACGTCCTTTTAATTCTCTAACATCATTCATAGGTTCACCATTGACCAAGAGTTGGTCGTACATGTTCACCAATATTTGAAGCACGTTACGTTCATTTACTTTTGGCGGTTTTTCATCACCTCGTAGTGGTGGCGGCAACCTTCTTTGAATACCCTGATCTGTATTGATAGAAGAGGTAAGAAGGAAGAACGTCAACAGCAAGAAGGATATGTCCGCCATTGATCCTGTATTCAATCCAGGTGTTTTTCTTGCCATAACTAATTACTATTTTTTAATTTTGGTATAAATAAGAGATCCTATTAGTGCTATTATAACACCGAAAAACATAATATAGGTGATATTCATAAGGGTGCCTGCCCATTTGTATACACCTGTGGATACGCCTACACGTTGTGCAACTTCGCTTAATTCACTTGGAGCAATCAAAAATGCAAGTAAAATAATTACTAATGCAACTCCAAGTAATATTAATGTACGAATGAGAGATTGCCGTGTAGATACTATCTGTGCTATAGTAAATCCTATAATAATTAATGCAACTAAAAAAATCATTACATAAACCAAATAGAAACTAATATCTAACCCGGAATTCATGCCGGCGATGAATGCAAACGCAAATACAATGCCTATTGCAGCCAAGGCTATTACGGCAATATTCGTTATTCTTTTTAATAAACTACTATTCATCGTTATTGTTTTGAAGGTTTATGATTATTATTTGTTTCTATGACTTGCAACTATAATATCCATATAAGTGATAGTAGCATCTTCCATAGATGTTGTCAAACTATCAATTTTAGATACTAAATAAGAATAGAAAACTTGAAGAATGATAGCAACTATCAAACCTGTTACGGTAGTAATCAAAGCTACTTTCATACCGCCGGCAACAATAGTCGGGCTGATATCACCTGCTTTTTCAATATCGTCAAATGCTTGTACCATACCAACAACTGTTCCCAAGAATCCTAAAGATGGAGCAACTGCAATGAAAAATCCTATCCAAGACATATTTGATTCCAAACGTGCTGTTTGAACACCACCATAAGAAACAACTGCTTTTTCAATTGATTCAATACCTTCATTGTAGCGATCTAATCCTTGATAGAAAACGCTGGCAACAGGACCTCTTGTATTTCTGCAAAGTTCTTTTGCTCCACCAATATCTCCTTTTGCTAATGCTTCTTCAATACCTTTTAATAATTTGTTTGTGTCGGTTGTTGATAGGTTAAGATATATAATTCTTTCAATAATTAATGCTAAACCTAAAATAAGAACTATCAAGATAGGAGTCATAAAACCTGCACCACCTTCAATAAATTTGTCTTTTAATACTTGGTGGAATGATTTGGTTTTAACTACTTCTTCTTCAACATCCATGTTGGTTGTTGCCTCAGGAGCTGCAACTTGGTCTGTTGCTGCAACTTGTTCTTGTTCAGTTGTTTCTGTAGCATCTTGTGCCATCACAACATTGTTCAAACCGAAGGTCATAAATCCGGCTAGTGCCAAAATCGTTAATAACTTTTTCATATTATTCTTTCTTTGAATTGATATTAAGTATTTTAATTTATTTTATTTATTTTCTTTTTATTTGTTTCTTAAAAGTGCGGAGAGACAGGGATTCGAACCCTGGAAACGCTTTCGGCGTTTACACACTTTCCAGGCGTGCTCCTTCGACCACTCGGACACCTCTCCCTCAAGCTTTTTTTGAAGCATTTTTCAAAGTGCTAAATTACTAAAAAAAACAATAACTTTTTCAATTTTTTTTGAAAATTTATTCAACAGTCATTTCGCCTCGTAATGATTTGGATAACAGATATTTAATTTTTTTATTGTCAGTTTCTGTTCCAAATAAGTGCATCATTTTAGTGATTGCAGTCTCAGTAATAATGTCATATCCGCTGACAATTCCTAACTTTCCAAGGTGTAAACTGGATTCATATTTGCCTATATTGACACTCCCTCCTCCTTTACACTGGGTGACATCCATAATGATAATGCCTTTGTTGACGGCTTGCTGCAATTCATCTGTAAACCATTGCGATTGGCTGGCATTGCCGGAACCATAGGTCTCCATGACAACGCCTTTTAGTCCTTCTATGTTCAAAATGGCAGATACAGTTGCTTCATTGATACCCGGAAACAATTTCAAAATGGCAATATTGGTGTCCATATCCGTGCAAACACTGGTCGGTTGACCATTCGGAACATAGATATTTTCTTTGTAATATTTAATATCTACACCAATGCGTGCCAACATAGGATAGTTTGGAGAAGCAAATGCATTGAAATCTTCCGCATTGTTCTTATGCGTCCGATTGCCTCTATATAGCTGGTTTTCAAAGCAAATAGTAACTTCCGGCACCATGGCTTGACCATTTTCATCTTTGGCAGCCGCCATTTCAATGGCATTGATAATATTGTTTCTGCCGTCAGTTCTGGCAATGCCTAATGGCAATTGTGAGCCGGTGAAAATGATAGGTTTGGACAAATTCTTGAACATAAAACTCAAAGCAGACGCACTATATCCCATGGTGTCGGTGCCGTGCAAAATGACAAATCCGTCGTAAAGATGATAGTTTTCTATGATTTTGTCGGCAATGTCTTTCCAAAATAATGGATTCATGTCAGAAGAATCTATCGGCTTTTGAAAAGAATAGGTGTCAATGTCGATTTTGTAAAATGCCAACCTTGGAATTTGGTCGTAAATATTATGAAAATCAAAAGGTTTCAAACTACCTGTTGTTTCATCTTGTATCATACCGATGGTGCCACCGGTGTAAATAACTAAAATTTTCGGCTTACTCATATCTTGAATAATTGTTTAGCATTGTTAGTCGTGGCTTCTTCAATTGTTTGAATGTCAACTTGCTTGATGTCTGCAATTCTTTGTGCTATCAATGGAATATAACTGCTTTTGTTTCTTTGTCCGCGATAGGGAACAGGTGTCAAATAAGGACAATCGGTTTCCAAGACAATATGCTCCAAAGAAATATAAGGGAGAATTTTGTCCAATTGGGCACTCTTATAGGTGGTGGTGCCGCCAAAACCCAACAAAAATCCTCTGGAGATAATTTCTTCGGCATGGTCAACACTGCCGGAATAGCAATGAAAGATACCACTTAACTTTTCACCTTTAAATTCATCCAAAACAGCCATCACCTCGTAGTATGATTGCCGTTTGTGAATAATAACGGGTAAATGATGTTCAATAGCAAAGGCAATTTGTATTCTTAAAGCGTCTTTTTGTTCGTTGATATATTTTTGTTCCCAATATAAGTCTATTCCCACTTCGCCAACAGCAATAAACGGGTGTTGTGAAAATAAGGCGAACATTCTTTGCAGCACTTCTTTATAGTCTTCTTTGACATCACATGGGTGCAAACCTATCATCGGGAAGCACATGTCGGGGTAGGATGCACAAACTTGCAACATGGGCTTGACAGATTCCTCATTGATATTGGGTAGCAAGAGTTTTTCTACACCCGTTTGCCGGCATTCTTCCAATATCTGTTCTCTATCTTTGTCAAAATCTTCCAGATAGATATGAGCGTGTGTGTCAATAAACATCTGAAGTCGTTTTTAATGAAAAAAAACACCTATCAAAAATAGGTGTTTTTTGTAATATTTTGTCAATTTTATTAAAATTCATCCTCGTCATCACTGCCGCCGAAGAGTGATTCAATTTCTTCGTCGGAAAGAATTTTGTAGTTTTCAGGAATCAAAAATGCACCGGCATTGGCTTTGGCTTTCTTTATTTCAACAGCTTCTCTAATAGTTTTGTTGCCGGATTTGGTAGATGTTTGTTCCGAATAGAGAGGATATCCCTCTAAATTAGGAAATGTCATAAAGTTGATGGCGGAAGAAGTGCCGATGGCAGTAGTGGTATATACCACCCCTGTTGCAACAGGGTCTTCGCTGTCTTCTGAATACACAGAATAGTTATAGCCTGTACATTCATAGCCACAAATATTTTTTGTTTGGCCGTTTTTTTCATATTTAAACGAAGTGCCTGCAAATATTTCTTCTACTTGGTCTTTTTCTCTAACAATAGCAAATGGCATGCCCGGATAATCAAATAATTGAACCATTTTTGTGGCATCGCCGTCTGTAATGACAACAACTGAAATGCCTAAATTCATATTGTATTTGGTTTTATTGCCAAAAATAGTGTAGATTTGTTCTGTAGGCTTTTGAGCTTTTGTTTGAGGATCGTACTCTCCTTCGTATTTAAGAGAAAATTTCACTTGGCAACTGGTAGGTTTTGCTTGCTTTTGTGCTTGTACGTTGGTGCCAATCATTACTGCTATAAGGGCAACGATTGTGGTAAAAATTCTTTTCTTCATGTCAAAATATATTTTAGTTTTAAAATGCAAAGATAACACTTTTTTTTTAATTGCAAATTTTATTCCATAGCAAAAAAACTTTATGGATTCAACAACAAAACTATTTATTTATCATTGTTGTCCGAATCTTGTGTGCCATTAAATTTATTAACATAGTCGTTAAAACCCTCTTTCTCCATATTTTTTAATTCATACTGATTACCTTCTTCCTTTTCAAATACCAGCGTATGCCAATTACATTTTAATACAACTATCCTTTTATCTGTTTGAATGGGTATCGATTGAACAAATCTTTTTTTTGTACCATCTATGCGATGAGAAATCATGAAGTGATATAATAGTTTGGAACAGTATATTTTCTTTATATTGGAAATACCACTCGTATGCACAACATTAACAACCCTTTGTTTTTCATATTTTCTATTATCAGGCAAAACGATGAATAAAGTATCTAATTGAGAGAATGCTGTATCATAATGTATAATTTTTCTATAATTTCTATTTTGAAGACTTTTTGATGGAAACATAATCTCTTTATCTATATTTTTAAATTCCTCCTTTGCCAAATTGTATTTCAAAAGAATGTTGTCTTTGTTTTGCCCCATACATAAAGCATGACAGCATAATAGAAAAATATAACAGAAAATTATCTT
>DBXJ01000052.1:343-15479 GCA_002309475.1 Bacteroidales bacterium UBA1215 | reverse complement strand
GTATATATTTTCATCTTTTATTGTTTATCGTTTGATTCCGCGTTGATTGAGGGCATGCCGATATTTGGCGGCATTTCTTTCGTGTTGTGCATTGGTTTTGGCAAAATTGTGCCGACCGGAAAAATCTTCTTTTGCACACATGTACAAATAATCATGATGTGCATAGTTTAATACCGCATCTATTGCCTGAATGGAAGGAATGCGGATAGGTCCGGGTGGCAATCCTTGATATTTATAGGTATTGTAAGGAGATGCTATTTCCTTATCCTTGTTCAAAATACGTTGGATAGTAAAATCGTTGAGAGCATATTTCAAAGTAGGGTCGGCTTGTAATAGCATACCTTTGCGTAAACGATTGATATATAGTCCGGCAATAACGGGTTGTTCGTCTGCCAAGTGATTTTCTTCTTCTACAATAGATGCCAAAATAGTAACTTCTGCTTTGCTCATTTGCAATTCTGCAGCCTTTTGGCAACGATTCTGATTCCAAAATTTGTTGTATTCGTTAAACATTCTCTCCATAAAGTTTTCTGCGGATATGTTCCACCACACTTCGTAGGTGTTGGGAATAAACATGGTGAGAATGGTGTTGGTGTCAAAGTGGTATTGGTCGGTAAACCGGCTGTCGG
This sequence comes from Bacteroidales bacterium UBA1215, assembly GCA_002309475.1. Lineage (GTDB taxonomy): Bacteria > Bacteroidota > Bacteroidia > Bacteroidales > WCHB1-69 > UBA1205. The sequence continues at coordinate 14,850 of DBXJ01000052.1, read as the reverse complement.
TGAGCAAATTTAAAATCTCTTCCTCTGTGATTTCCAGTTGACCGGCAATTTTTTTTGCAAATGCTTTCTTGGTTCGTATATTGTTAAATGTCAATCTGACAGGTTTTTGATTGCCGCTTCTCAACATGTTGACAATACTATTGTTGCTCATAGAGGGAGTAATTTTGTAGCAACCGGCTTTTACCTTTTGAGGATATTTTTTGAGATGTGCTATCCGATTGAAAGAATTGTAATTATAAAGAATTTTATTAGTTTTTAAACTATCTATTACTTGTTGATAAGTGGAATGGGTGGGGATGTATATCAAAGTGTTTTCTTTACATTGTACATTATCGTGTAACAAGATGCGATAAGCATAAAAACATGTTGCAGCACCCATACATATTAATGTAATCAGGCACACTGTGATGACGATGATTTTTCTTTTTTTAGTCATTCGATTTTTTTTGCAAAAGTATCATTTAAAGATGAGGAAAATCAAATTTTGACTATTTTTTTTCTTGCCAAATTGCTCAACAAATGCAAAAAAAAGTGAAAATTGATGCATTTTGCAATGCGTTTTTGAGCGAGAAAAAGGAAATGAAGATAATAAAATGCCTGATTTTATAAAATTTAAATTTTCTAAAATACTAATTATAAACATGTTATATATTGTTCAAAAAAAATATAAAAAAATTTTTTCAAAGGTATCTATTATTGATAAAAGTGTTATCTTTGCACCACAAAAACATTTAATTAATAAACATTTTAAAAGTACTAGTATGAAAAAGTTATTAGCATTGTTAGTTGTAGCAGGTATGACATTTGTTGCTTGCAATAACGCAACTGAAGAAGAAGTTGCTCCAGTTGAAGAAGAAGCAGTTGTTGAAGAAGAAGTTGCTCCAGTAGAAGAAGAAGCTGTAGCAGAAATGCCAGCTGAAGAAGCAGACGCAGCAGTTGAAGAAACTCCAGCTGAATAATTCTAGACAACAAACGTTTAATAAAGGAAACTTTCACAGTTTCCTTTTTTTTTGTCCCGATTTATTCGGTTATTTTACAATTCTGTCAGGGTTTTTTGCCAAAAAGTTTGCCCAACTGGAACTTTCTTTTTGTTTGATTTTCGGGGAGTTTTGCAGATAGTGGCAATAGGCGATGGCAACTGCATCACTAGCGTCCATGGTAGGAATATTTTCTTGATGAAAGTTGTCAATGATATGGCATAGCATGGCCGCTACTTGCTCTTTGGAGGCGGCACCCTTGCCGACAATGGCCATTTTTACTTTCTTGGGGGCATATTCAAATACAGGCACGTTGTGTGTCAGGGCAGCTGCAATAGAAACGCCTTGTGCTCTTCCTAATTTTAGCATGGATTGTACATTTTTGCCGAAAAACGGACTTTCAATCGCCATTTCATGGGGTGTATATTCCATTATCAATTGAGATACCGTCTCATAGATGTCTTGTAATTTCTCAAGTTGATTTTTTTTTGCATTTAATTTTAAAATTCCCATTTTTATAAGAGAAATTTTTGTACCTTTGGCAAAAATTATTCCGTAGCCCATAATGTTGGTGCCGGGGTCGATGCCTAATATAATTTTATCGTTCATGACAAACTAAAAAAAGCATGTTAAAACTTAAAAATGACACTGCAAAGATACTAAAAAGACTTAATATAATCGCCTCAATTTTTATTTTGGTGTTAAGTTATTTTTTTGTCTGTACCAAATTGTTTGCAAAAGAGAGCCTTACAGAAGTTTTGGCATATTTATCCCATTTGCCCAACCAAACACTCATAATACCTTTGTTGATATTGCTATCTTTGATGCTTCTCAATTGGTCTTTGGAGGCTGTCAAATGGAAGTTTTTGATGAAAAAGGTATTGTCATTGTCATTTTTTCGCTCCCTGCAATCCACATGGTTGGGGGTATGTGTGGGTTTTATATTTCCTAATCGTACAGGAGATTTTATAGGTAGAGGCTTCAGTTTGCCGCAAGGTTATGCACTAAAAGGTTCCATTGCCACATTCGTCGGCAATTTTGCTCAAGGTATTATCACTTTGTTGATGGGAATGGTGGGAGCCATGTTTTATTTTTTCAAAGGCCATGTCTATCAATCGCATGTGATGGGTGGAATAGTATTCCTGACTTTGTTGCTGATATTGATTGTTTTTAGTCTTTGGGCTTATTTCAAAATTACTTCCTTCACCAAATTTCTACAACGATTTAATTATAAATGGATAGAAAACTTGGTGGAAAAATTGCAATTTTTAAACGAATATTCTGTCCAAGAGTTATTGCGGATTTTGTTTTTGTCGTGGGTGAGATATCTGGTGTTTTTATTCCAGTTGTACTGGTCGATACATATTTTTAGTGGAAGTAATGATATGTTGATAGTGATGCTGTTGGGTAATTTTTATTTCTTGCTCACCACAATTATTCCAACGTGGGTTTTGAGTGAAGTAGGAGTCCGCTCCTCGGTGGCAATATTGATATTCGGACAAATGAATACAGCTTGGTGGTCGTTGGGATTGGAAAATTTGTTTGTAGTTGCTTCCACTATTGTTTTATGGTTGGTCAACGTGGTAATTCCTGCAATTATTGGTTCATTTTCTGTGTTTAGATTGAAGATTTTCAGATAACATGCTTGTAAAAATCCTATTTTTAGTGATAACGGTCGTCTATTGTTTGCTGATTTTGTCTTTAGCCATAGCATGGAAGAAAATCAAGTACTTTTTCCCTGAAGAAGAAAATGATTATCAACAATTTAGTATTGTAATAGCCTTTCGTAATGAGGAATCTGCTTTGGATAAATGTTTGCATGCTTTAGAAAATTTGGATTATCCGAAAGAAAGTTTTGAAGTACTATTGGTCAACGATCATTCACAAGATGGCAGTGTGGAAAAAGTGGAAACTTTCATTCGTACACATCCCTTGTTACAGATAAAACTGCTCCACAATGAGCAGCAAGGAAAAAAGTCGGCTGTAAAAACGGCCATTGCCCATGCATCTTTTCCATTGATTGCCACCACTGACGCAGATTGTGAAGTGCCGAACCAGTGGCTTAAAATTTACAATGCCTACTATCACCGATATGGTAAAAAAATGATGTTGGCACCTGTCGCCTTTGCAGATGAAAAAAAATATTTTTCGCAGTTGCAGCAATTAGAATTGGGAGCTTTGATGATATCCACGGGCGGAGCCGTACAAATGGGGAAGCCTATTATGTGCAATGCCGCCAATATGTGTTACGAAAAAGAAGTCTATGACACTTTGCAGTCAAATATGCAGTCTTGTAGTCAAATTGCTTCAGGAGACGATGTTTTTTTACTGCACGCATGTTCGCAACATTATGGCAGTCAAGCAATAGGCTATGTAAAAACAAAAGAAATTATCGTAAGAACAGCGGCACAAAAAACATTGCGAGACTTTATTGCACAACGTGTCCGCTGGGTGTCGAAAACAGGTTCGTATAGCGATAAGTTTACAAAAATGGTGGCCATGGTAGTCGGTTTGGAATCATTTTTGATACTTATAAGTAGTATTCTGGCAATTTTCGGAGGTATAGCATGGCTCTGGTGGTGTGTATTGGTAGTGGTGAAATTTATCGTAGATGCTTGTGTGATAATGGAATGGTTGTCTTTTATCAACAAAAAGTCACTTTGGTGGAAAAGTTATTTCATGGCAGCTATCGCATATCCTGTTTATGTTGTTTGGGTGGTGCTGAGAATACCTTTTTCAAAAAAAATATGGAAAGACCGAAATTATATGTATAAAGATAAGAAAAAAAATGATAATTTTGCTGATATAAAATAGAAGAAAATGAGAGGAAACAAGTTTTTTTTGATGGTCATTTTATTGTGTTGCGGCTTCGCTGTTCATGCACAAAACAATCAGGCGAGCGATTTGGTGGGCTATTATTATATGGTGGACCCGTTTTCAGGTGAAGGTTCGCAAATTTATATTTATCAAGCTGAGGATGGTACTTTTGAAGGTAGAGTTACTTGGGTGGAAAACGAGGTAAAAAAGAAATTTTTGGGTTTGGTATTTCTTAAAAATCTAACTTTCAATGATAAAGAAAATGAATGGCAAAATGGAATCGTTAAATATCCGGGTAAAAAGGGTACTTTTAAAATGTTTATGAAATTTGAAAGTCCTACCAAATTGAAAGTAAGGGGTTATTGGGGAATTGCCATGCTGGGCAAGTCAATGTATTGGACAAAAGAAAAAACACAAAGAAAACAAGAATAATAGTGGATTGGAATAAAATTATATCAGAAGAAATAAGTGCAGCACAAGGTGCTGATCTAAAGTATTTTAAATCTAAAAAAGAGGCTCTGCAATTTGCCTTGAGTTGTGTGGATTTAACTACACTGGAAGGTAGTGATACAGACGAGAAGGTAAGACAATTGTGTCAAAAGGCGATTTCAGTAAAGCCTCATACGGCCGCCGTTTGTGTCTATCCTGTATTTGCCAAGTTGGCCAAACAAGTCTTAAATGCTTACGATGTCCATGTGGCATGTGTGGCAGGTGGATTTCCTGCCGGACAAATTCCTTTGGAATCAAAACTGACAGAAGTAAATTATGCTGTAGCACAAGGAGCAGATGAAATAGACATGGTGATTTCCAGAGGAAAATTTTTGGAGGGCAAGTTGGAAGAAGTGGCTGAGGAAATTCGTGCTATCAAAGCCTGTTGTAAAGATAAAATTTTGAAGGTGATTTTAGAGACAGGTGAATTGCAGACACCAGAAAATATTTATCAAGCAGCTATGTTAGCCATGGAAAACGGTGCAGATTTTATCAAAACTTCTACCGGAAAAATTGCTGTCAATTCCACACCCGAAGCATTTATTGTCATGCTCTATGCAATAAGAGATTATAAGAAAAAAACAGGAAAATGTGTTAGTATCAAGCCGGCAGGCGGCATTTCCGATCCGGACACGACATTATTGTATATTAAATTGATAGAAAATATATTAGGCAAAGAATGGCTTAACAATCAAAGATTTAGAATTGGGGCAAGTCGTTTGGTGGATAGGTTGTTGCCGGAAATATGATTTTTTCCAAGTAGAAATCTGGAGAAATAGAAAAAAAAAGTTTACATTTGCAATTCATTAAGAAAATATTGAAAATAATTTAAAATATTGATAAATAGTATGAAAGAAACAGTTTTTTGTCAAAAGCACAAAGATTTAGGTGCAAAAATGGCTGAATTTGCAGGCTATAATATGCCAATCCAATATGAAGGATTGACAGTAGAACACCACAATGTTCGTAACAATGTAGGAGTATTTGATGTTTCTCACATGGGAGAATTCAGAGCAAAAGGTCCTCATGCAAAGGCCTTTATGCAATATGTTACCGTTAATGATATTGCTGCATTGGTAGATGGAAAAGTACAATATACTTGTTTGCCCAATGGCAAAGGTGGTATTGTTGACGATATGTTGGTATATCGTATTGCAGACGACCATTATTTTATGGTTCCTAATGCTGCCAATATTGATAAAGATTGGAATTGGATGAGCCAAATAGCCGAAAAAATGGGCTTGGTAATAGGTGAAGATTTCAAAAACGAAAGTGAAGAATGGGCACAATTGGCAGTTCAAGGTCCTAATGCATTGAAAGCTATGCAAAAATTAACATCTGCCAATGTGGTGGATATGGAATATTATACTTTCCAAATTATCAATTTTGCAGGTGTTGACAATATTATTTTCTCTACAACCGGTTATACCGGTGCAGGTGGTTGCGAAATTTATATTCCTATGCAATATGCCGACAAAGTATGGAATGCCGTTTTTGAAGCAGGTGCAGAATTCGGTATCAAACCGGCAGGTTTAGGTTGCCGTGATACTTTGCGTTTGGAAATGGGTTTCTGCTTGTATGGTCACGAAATAGACGATGAAATTTCTCCTATTGAAGGCGGTTTGGGTTGGATTACCAAATTTGTTGATGGTAATAATTTTATCAACCGTGAAATTTTTGAAATGCAAAAAGCAAATGGTTGCACTAAAAAAGTAGTCGGTTTCGAAATGATAGACAGGGGTATTCCTCGTTCACATTATGAAGTTTGTGATGCCAATGGCAATGTGATAGGTGAAGTTCGTTCCGGTTCCCCATCTCCTTCCACCGGCAAAAATATAGGTACTGCTGTAGTTAAAACAGCTTTCTCAAAAAAAGATACAGAAATATTTATAAAAATTAGAGAGAAACTCTTGAAGGCAGTAGTTGTTAAGATGCCTTTCTATAAAGCATAAGCAGTAAAAAAGGAAAAACGAAAGTTTTTCCTTTTTTTTATATGGCAACAATGGAAAATTTTCCACATGTCGGATATTTGTAATTGTTTTTTTATTATTTTTGCAAAATATAATAATTAAATACTCATATTATGATGAAAAATAAGTTTCTCTGGTTAAGTCTTTTTTGCCTTGTCGGTATGATGATTTTGAGTTCTTGCAAAAAAGAATTCACCATTACCGTACAAAGTAATAATGAAGAGTGGGGAACCGTTTCAGGAGGTGGCATCTATACCGAAGGAGCGGCGATTTCCATTGAAGCAAAAGCCAATAAAGGTTGCCAATTTGTGTCATGGCAAGACGGAAACACAGATAATCCACGTACTATCACAGTCAAATCGGATGAAACCTATGTGGCAATATTTACAAGTTGGAATCAAGACGTTTTTTTCTCTGTTTCTGCAACGCAAAAAGTGTATTTTTCCTCCGGTAATCTGCAATGGAGTGCAGTAGGTAGTCACGCGGTGGCGGATGGTGGCACTGCCGCAGGCACATGGCGTTTTGCTCCCCATCAATGGGATACAATCGGAGCAAACAATAGCAATATTTCCTCTACCTATACCGGTTGGATAGATTTGTTTTGTTGGGGAACCAGCGGATATAATGGCATAGATCCGTATGATACATATATTCCTGATACAGCTTATGGTAGTGCTGCTTATAATATTACAGGTACTTATTTTGATTGGGGCATTTACAATGCCATAAATAATCCTATAACCAACACCACCGATGCTCCCGGTACATGGCGTGCGTTAACATATGATGAATGGAATTATTTGTTGAATTTTCGAAATACATCCTCCGGAGTACGTTATGCCTATGGAGTTGTAATGGGAATCTCCGGTTTAATAATTGTTCCGGATAATTGGAGTACATCCACTTATCAATTAAATCAAATTAATAAAAGTTCTACTTTTACTTCCAATACTATTGATATTAAAGACTGGGTAAAGATGGAAGCTGAAGGTTGTGTCTTTCTGCCTGCTGCCGGCGACCGTGGTGGCACTGTGGTTTACTTTGTCATATCCTTCGGTTCATATTGGACAACTAGTGGGGAGTATTTAGCCTTCACGTCAGATGTTATCGGTCCGGGTTACTGCGATCGCACAGTTGGTCAAGCTGTTCGCCTTGTAAGAGATGTTAAGTAAGAATGAAATGAGATAAAAAACAAAAAATAAAGCAAGATGGTAAATTTTAATTATTGTGCACCTCCACGATTGATATTCGGGAAAAATGTAGTGGAGCAATTGCCTGAAGTGATGAATAAATTCGGCAGACACATACTTCTTGCTTATGGAGGAGGCAGTATCAAACACAGTGGCCTTTATGATAAAGTGAAATCTTTGTTGAAAGACAAGGAAATATTTGAATTGTCCGGTATTAGTAATTGTTTTTTTATTATTTTTGCAAAATATAATAATTAAATACTCATATTATGATGAAAAATAAGTTTCTCCGGTTAAGTCTTTTTTGCCTTGTCGGTATGATGATTTTGAGTTCTTGCAAAAAAGAATTCACCATTACCGTACAAAGTAATAATTACGAATGGGGAACCGTTTCAGGAGGCGGTACTTATGCCAAAGGGGCTGAAGTTAGAATAAAAGCTATTCCTGAAGAAGGATGTTATTTTAAATCTTGGAACGATGGAAACATCGATAACCCGCGTACTATCACGGTCAAATCGGATGAAACCTATGTGGCAATTTTTGCAAGCGAAGGCGGTGGTGAGGGGAAAGAACCTCGTTTAGCGGTTTTCTCTGTTTCCCAAACGCAGAAAGTGTATTTTTCTCCTGGTAATTTGCAATGGTGTGCCACAGCAGCAGGTAAATGGCGTTTTGCTCCCAATCAATGGAATATGGTAGGATATGCTAATAGTGGTATTTCCGAAACTTACACCGATTGGATAGACTTGTTCGGTTGGGGAACCAGCGGATATGATGATAAATATCCTTGCATGATCAGTGCATTCAATACTGACTATGGCGATGGTGATAATAATATATCGGGAACCAATTATGATTGGGGAGTTTATAATGCCATTTATCATCCAAAAATCAATGCAACCGATGCACCCGGCACATGGCGTACGTTGACCAAAGGCGAATGGGTTTATTTATTGAAAACCCGTAGTACTACATCGGGCATACGTTATGCCAAAGGCAAGGTGCATAACGTTGACGGATTGCTAATTATTCCGGATTATTGGAGCGACACTGAATATACATTAAACAACACTAATACAGCAGATGCCGCATATACGTCTAATGTAATTAGTAATAGCGATTGGTCAAAGATGGAGGCTGAAGGTTGCATCTTCCTGCCTGCTGCCGGCTATCGCCTTGAGAATTCGGTCTATGGTGTCGGTTCCAACGGCTATTATTGGTCGGCCACGTACAGCATTAGTGACCACGCGTGCTATTTGAATTTCAGTTCGGGCAATCTCAACCCTTCTGGCAGCCACCACCGTTACTACGGTAGATCTGTTCGACTTGTAAGAGATGTTAAGTAAGAATGAAATGAGATAAAAAACAAAAATAAAGCAAGATGGTAAATTTTAATTATTGTGCACCGACACGATTGATATTCGGGAAAAATGTAGTGGAGCAATTGCCTGAAGTGATGAATCAATTCGGCAGAAGAATACTTCTTACTTATGGTGGAGGCAGTATCAAACGCAGTGGTCTTTATGATAAAGTGAAATCTTTGTTGAAAGACAAGGAAATATTTGAATTGTCCGGCATAGCACCCAATCCTAAGTACAATCCGAGTGTCTTGGATGGAGTGCGTATGTGCAAAGAACATCAGATAGATGTGATTTTGGCAGTAGGAGGTGGCAGTGTTTTGGATTGTTCCAAAGCCATTGCTGCAGGTGCCAAATATGACGGCGAACCGTGGGATTTGATTACTTACAAGGTAAAGACTCAAGCCGCATTGCCGATAGTGGATATTATCACCATGGCGGCAACAGGTAGCGAATTCGATGCAGGCGGTGTGATTTCTCGCACCGAAACCAATGACAAAGTAGCTTATATTGACGATCATTTGTGGCCGGTGGTGTCATTTATCGATCCAACATATACTTTCACCGTTCCTAAAATTCAAACAGTAGCCGGTGTCGCCGATGCAATCAACCATATTATGGAGCAGTATTTTTCTTCTCCGGGCAATGAATTGTCAGACGGCTTTTGTGAAGCGGGTTTTAAAACTTTGATGCGAAATGTTCGTATCGTCTTGGAAAATCCTGAAGATTATGAGGCACGTGCCAATATATTTTTAGCATGTACCTATAGTTGCAATGACATTTATTCTTTAGGAATTGCTCCTTCAGGTTGGCCTATGCACGCTATAGAACATGCCTTGAGTGCCTATTACGACATTACACACGGTATTGGCTTGGCTATTATTACACCTCGTTGGATGCAACACGTATTGAGTGAAAAAACAGTAGAACGTTTTGCCAAATTCGGTGTCAATGTATTGGGTATTGACAAAAATCTGCCGGCAATGGAAATTGCTCAAAAAAGTATAGACGGCATGTATCAGTTCTATGAATCGATTGGCATTCCCATGCATTTGCGAGAAGTCGGCATAGATGAAAGTCGCGTGAGGGAAATGGCACACCATATAGCTGTTAATGAAGGTTTGGACAAAGCTTGGGCTCCTCTTAACGAAGACGATATTGCAGCAATCATTACAGCATCGTTGTAAATGTTGCTAAAAAACTCTTTTTTTGTTGAAAATTGCTTATAGAAAATAAAAGTTTTTTACTTGATTTAACTGAAAAATAGGCGAAAAAACAGGATGCTGAAATACAATATTAATGTAAAAAACAAAGGCAAGCAAGCATGTTGAAAAAAATATTATTGCATTTGTTGTTTAATTGAAAAAAAAGTTGTACTTTTGCATTCTATTTTTTAGAAGTAAATAAGGGTTAACAAAAATATAAGAGAGAGATGAAAAGAACATTTCAACCTTCGGTAAAGAAGAGAACCAATAAACATGGTTTTAGAAAAAGAATGTCAACTGCAAATGGAAGAAGAGTTTTAGCAGCAAGAAGAGCTAAAGGCAGAAAAAAATTGACAGTATCAGACGAAAAATTAGGTGGAAAAAAATTCTAATTTGCGTTAACGTATCATATAAAGGGTGAGTAATTTTTTACTCACTTTTTTTGTATTGTTTTTTTTAGTATTTTTGTCATTTGTTAAAATATTTTTTGAAAATCATAATACGCTGAATATGAAGAAAGAAACAAGAAAATTAATGCTAAAACATATTTTGGCAGTCGTATTTTTAGCCATTGTAACACTCATTTATCTCAAACCTTTGTTAGAAGGTATGGATATTCGTCAATCGGATATGGTGCATTTTGAAGGCATGTCGAAAGAATTGAAGGATTATCATCAAGCTCATGGCGACTATTCCTACTGGACCAATGCCATGTTTTCCGGTATGCCGGCAGCATTTATATATGGCAAACCCGATGCCAATGTTTATTGGTGGATGGGGCTTCCTATTCAAAAGGGTACACCCATGATGAGTTATGGCATTATTTTTACAATGTTACTATGTTTTTACATAGTCATGTGCGTAATGGGCATGAATATCTGGATAGCCTTAGGGGCTGCCTTGGCTTATGCTTTCTGCTCTTATAATTTGATAATCATTGAGGCAGGGCATGTTACAAAGGCCTATGTAATTGCCGCTATACCATTAGTGGTCAGTGGAGTTATTTTAGCTTATCAAAATAAACGCTTGGCGGGATTTTTGGTTTTTATGATCGGTTTTGGTTTCAGTTTGGCACAAAATCACCCGCAAATAACTTATTATACCGGTTTGGCAGTGGCAGCATACGTTTTGGTAGCATTTATTTATGCCATCATTAATAAGACAATGTCTAATTTTTGGAAGTCAAGTGCCATATTGGTAGTGGCAGGTATTTTGGCAGTATTGCCCAATATTGGCTCTTTATATACTTCGTACGATTATTCTAAAGAAAGTATGCGAGGAAAAAGTGAATTGACTACCAAGGCGGAAACAAAGGGTTTGGACTACGACTATGCCTATGCATGGAGTTACGGTCCATCGGAAACTTTCACCTTGTTGGTGCCTAATGCTCGCGGCGGAGCTTCCAATTTTGACAAATGGGAAACTTATCAAGAAAAATTGCCAAATACTATCAATACTTTGCAAACGCAACGTTTTGAACAAGATCCTAACCAATTGTTGCAAAAATGTTCTCCTTATTGGGGCGATCAGCCTTTTACTTCCGGTCCTGTTTATGCAGGAGCGGTGGTCTGCCTGCTGTTTTTGTTGAGTTTGTTCTTGGTGAAAGGTGAAATGAGAGTATGGGCGATAGTGGTCTTTGTTGCCTCTGTCATTTTTGCATGGGGTAAGCATTTTCCTGCTATCAACGATTTTATGTTTTATCATTTCCCTATGTTCAACAAGTTTAGAACGCCATCCATGATATTGGTATTGACAACATTTGTCATGGCGTTTGTAGGTTTCTATGGCTTGAAACAATTGCTTGACGATGCAAAAAAAGACAAAAAACAACTCAATAAATACTTGTATATTTCTTTCGGAGTAGTCGGTGGGCTTTGTTTGTTGATAGCCATTGCTCCAAAAATGTTTTTCAATTTCACCACTGTCAAAGATGCAGGCATACCGGATAGTTTGCTATATGCTTTAGAATCCGACAGACAAGCCATGTGTGTAGCAGATGCATGGCGTTCGTTTGCCTTTGTAGCCATGGCAGCCATGGTATTGTGGTTGTTGATTAACGAGAAATTGAAAGCCTCCTATTGTGTTGTTGCTCTTGGCTTGATATCGTTGATAGATTTGTGGGGTATTGACAAACGTTATTTGAATGACGATGATTTTGAACAACAAGGCAATACAGTTGCGCAGCAATATGCCATGACACAAGCCGATGCAGCCATTTTGCAAGATAAGGAATTGGGTTATAGAGTGTTGAATTTGGCTGCCAATCCTTTTACCGATGCTCACGCATCCTATTATCACCATTCTATTGGCGGTTATCATGGTGCTAAACTAAGACGATATCAAGAATTTGTAGATTCGGTGATGATGTACGATATCAATCATTTTGTTACCAATATCAACACTGTTAAAAGTGATTCTGAAATGACGGATTTGTTGTCTTCATTAACTAGTTTGAATATGTTGAATGCAAAATATTTTATTTTCAACTATCAAAATATTCCATTTGTCAATCAGGCTGCATACGGAGCGGCATGGTTTGTAGAAAATGTACAAATTGCCGACAATGCAGACGAAGAAATGTCTATGACTAAATCGGTTCAACCATTGCAGACAGCGGTGGTGGCAAAAGATTTTGCCGATAAAGTTGACAAGAATTTGCAACACAATGCTCTGTCAACCATTAGTTTGGTGGAACAAACTTCTAAGATGTGCCGTTACAAAGTAGATGCCAAATCCGACGAATTGGCAGTATTTTCAGAAATTTACTATCCGAAATATTGGAAGGTAAGTATAGACGGCAAGCAAGTTGACAAGATGATCAGGGCAGACTATATTTTACGGGCATTGCCGATAGAAAAAGGTCAACATGAGATTGTTTTTGAATTTAATCCACAAGCGTGGTTTACTGCCAGAACTATTTCTTTAATCAGTTCTATTTTGATTTTGATTTTGTTGGTGTTGATACCGATTTATCAATATTATTATTTGCCCAAGAAAGAAAAAGCACGTAGTCAGGCACAAAAATAAAGTTATTAGGAAATAGCATTTTTTTAGAAAAAAAGTTGTATCTTTGCATGATTCAATAAGAAAAAATATTAGTAAACAGATATGAAAGTAGTAGTATGTATCAAACAGGTTCCAGACACAACCGAGATAAAGATAGATCCGGTGGCTGGCACATTGATTAGGGAAGGTGTTCCCAGCATTATGAATCCGGATGATAAAGGCGGGTTGGAAATGGCATTACAGTTGAAAGATCTTTATCAAGCAGAAGTAACCGTTGTAACCATGGGACCACCTCAAGCCGATGCTATTTTAAGAGAAGCGTTTGCCATGGGTGTGGATAAAGCAATATTGTTGTCCGATAGGGCTTTTGCCGGAGCAGATACCTTGGCAACTTCGCGGGCTTTGGCAGGAGCATTGAAAATGATGGATTTTGATGTCATCATCACAGGTCGTCAAGCTATTGACGGAGATACTGCACAAGTGGGTCCGCAATTGGCAGAACATTTGCAATTGCCACAAATTTCCTATGTGATAGATGCTCAATTTGACGGCAATAAAACTTTCACCGTTAAAAAAGAAACCGAAGAAGGCTATCAACTCTTGTCAGTGGAAACACCATGTGTTTTCACCGTTTTAGCCACTGCCAACAAAGCTCGCTATATGACCGTTAGCGGAATTATGGAAGCCTTTGACAAAGAAGTGGAAATTTGGGGTGCCGACAGATTGTCGGTTGACACCAACCAATTGGGTTTGAGTGGTTCTCCTACCAGAGTGAAAAAATCTTTCACCAAGGGTGCCAAACAGGCCGGACAAGTTTTTGAAGTGGAAACTGAAGAAGCTGTTAACCTTATTGTCAATAAATTAAAAGAAAAGTTTATCATATAAAAGAAAGCAAGTTATGGATAAATCAGCATATAAGAATGTATTTGTTTTTTGTGAACAAAGAAATGGTGATATACAGCCTGTAGCATTGGAATTGTTGGGCAAAGCCCAAGAATTGGCAAGTGCTTTGAATGAAAAGGTGGTGGGAATGTTGTTAGGTGACGGCATTCGCGGTGAAGCCCAAAAATTGATAGAATATGGTGCCGATGAGGTGATTTGTGCCGACTGCCCTGAATTGAAATCTTATCTTACAGAGCAATATTCACAAGTTGTCTATCAAATGATAGAACAATATCAACCGTCTATAGTGCTTTTTGGTGCTACAACTATCGGTCGAGATTTGGCACCACGTTTGTCAGCACGTTTGTCAACAGGTCTTACAGCCGATTGCACCAAATTGGAAATATCGGAAGAAGGCGAATTGATGATGACACGTCCTGCATTCGGCGGCAATTTGATGGCAACGATTATGTGTGTGGAACACCGTCCGCAAATGTCCACCGTTCGTCCGGGAGTGATGCAGAAAAGAGATAGAGATGCCAATCGAAAAGGTAATATAATAGACTTCAAACCGACATTTGACACAAGTAAATTTAAAGTAAAATTGTTGCAAGAA
>DBXJ01000052.1:0-278 GCA_002309475.1 Bacteroidales bacterium UBA1215 | reverse complement strand
GCCAAATTGCAACGCTTGGCAGATGTTTTGGGAGCACAAGTGTCTTCTTCAAGAGCTATGGTAGATGCCGGTGTGATGGACCACGACAGACAAGTGGGACAAACAGGTAAAACCGTTAGACCGGATGTATATTTCGCTTGTGGCATATCCGGTGCCATACAGCATTTGGCAGGTATGGAAGAGTCAGAATTGATTATTGCTATCAATAAAGACAAATTTGCCCCTATTTTCCAAGTGGCCGATTTGGGTATAGTGGGTGATGTCAACAAGGTGATACC
>DBXJ01000071.1 GCA_002309475.1 Bacteroidales bacterium UBA1215 | reverse complement strand
GTATTAATTTCTTCATCTTTATTTTTGTTAGTTTGTAAATTTATTTAATTTCGCAAAGATACAATTTTTTATAAAAAAAATAGGGCAATATGCCCTATTTTTTTTATTTCATAAACTAAACAATTATTTAACAGTTACTTTAACAGTATTTGTTTTGTCACCTTGTTGAACTTTCAACATATAGATGCCTGATGCTACACCTGACAAATCCAATACATTGTTAGCACCTTCCAAATTGTAGGTATTCACTTGTTGACCAACTATATTGTAAAGTGTTGCTATTGCTTGTTCGTCATTTGACAAACTGACATTGATTTTGTCTTGTGCAGGATTTGGATATACTGATACTTGCAAAGCATCTGCTTCTTCAATATCATCATCAAAATAATATATATTATCATCACCTAAAGATACGCAGAAATAGTAGAAAGGATTTGCATAGTAGTAATGTACATAGCGACCTTGCCAATTTTCTGATTCTTGCATATAGTAACGACTATCCAAATCTTCAATTAATTTACCATTAACTCCCTCTCCCATATCTAATGACCATTCAAATATACTTTCATCATTATTATCCTTATAGTTAGCTACCGGAACTGAGAAAGTACTCTTGAATTGTTCTTTTTTGATAGTTTCTTTAGTTTCATCATTGTAATATATTGCAGCCATAGTATCATTCAAAGTATAGTCATAACCCGGAAGATATTCATACATAATTGCAACTACATTACCTGCCTCAACTTCGTAATTTACAGGTAACAATCTTGTTTTATATCCAACATATCCCAAATCACTTTGAGTACTATCGGCACCATTGGGATCCAAAATATAATCAAAAGTTTGAAGGCTTGCAGATTGAGGAACTGATACAGAACCTTTTTGAGTAGAAGGATCTTTCAAATAGTTGATAGTAGGAAGTAAGAAATGTACACCTTGAAGATCTCCTGAGGTATATGTAAAATAAGCATAATCAACACCTCTACCTTCTTGACCTGCATACAAATCATATTGTACCATATAAACACGAACGGTATCAGGAACAGCTTCGTGACCCAACAATGCTGAATCTTTTTCCGGACCCATTATATAGTCCATGCAAATACCGATTGAATCGATTCTATAGTTGTAGTAATAAGTGGTATCGTTAGATTCATAACCGAAATAATATTCTTCACCACTTTCATCATCTACACCATACAACATTTTGTCAAAATCGGAAGAGAAAGCTTTAGAATACGGATCGAATACGCCACCTACTTTGTGGATAAAACCATAGTCTGCACGAGTTGTACCTGCAGCTGTAAAATATACTGCATTAACAATAGCTATACTATCCGGAAACAAATCTAATTCACCACCTGTCCATGCCAAATTTTCTGCACCTGCATAATTGTTGGCAAATGAACGTGAATTCATCCAGCCAAATGTTGAATAGTTGGATTTTCTAACCGGAACAGCAACTTTATTGTTTGCAACGTTTGCTTTTACAATAGAATTGCTTGGAGTAAGTACTTGTTTTTGTACTTCTTGTTGAAGGGTGATATTTTGTTTTTGTGCACTTGCTTGCATAGGCAATGTTTGTGCACTTACGCTCAATGCTGCTACCAAACCGGCAGCTAATAATAAAATTTTCTTCATATCTATTTATTTTATGTTAGTTTTATTCAATATGCAAAGATACAACTTTTTTTTCATATTGCAAAAAGTTTGCCAAAATTTTTATTCTTTTATCATTTTAAGGCTTCTTTTTACAAAAGTATTCAATGCTTCTCCTTGCAACATTTGTTGTGATAACAACGCTAAATCAAATAGTTGGTTGAATAAATCTTTCTTTTTTTCTTCATCTTTTTCGTTCAACATTTCTGTGATTAAAGCATGATTGGTATTGACAACAAGGTTACTTTTTTGCATATCATCGCCCCAAAATGCATGTTGTCCTGACATTTTTTGCATATCTATCATTCTTCGCATGAATTCCGGTTTGGTAATCATCATAGGCATGTCTTCGTCGGACAAATTTTCTATCACCACTGCAAATTTATTTTGGTCAGTATTACTCTCGACAAATTTCTTCAAGCCTTCTTCCTCTTCTTTTGATAGTTTAGACGGCATGGCATCATCTTTTTCTATCAATTTTTCTATCACATCGGCATCTACACGAACAAAAGACACTTTTTCCAACTTTTGCTCCAATAAATTGATAAAGTGCATATCCAACATTCCGTCCATCAACAATACATCGTAGCCATGTGCTTTAGCAGCGGCAATTTGCGCAAATTGCTCATTTTTATCTGTTGCATACAATACCACTATATGACCATCTTTGTTGGTTTGCAAAGTGGCAATCTTTTTATTGTAGTCATCTATTAGAAAATATTCATTGTCAACATTTTTTAAGAGAGAGAATTTTTGAGCCCGCTCGTAAAATTTTTCATCCGTCAACATGCCATATTGCATAAACACTTTTATATCATCCCACTTTTTTTGGAAATCTTCTTTGTCGTTTTTGAACATTTCCTCCAATTTGTCAGCCACTTTTTTGGTGATATGTGCTGCAATTTTCTTTACATTGCTATCACTTTGCAAATAACTTCGGCTTACATTCAAAGGAATATCCGGAGAATCTATCACACCGTGCAACAACATCA
>DBXJ01000013.1 GCA_002309475.1 Bacteroidales bacterium UBA1215 | reverse complement strand
TTAGTAAAAATTAGAGGTTGCCTTATGGTATCTCTGCATTAAACTCAAAAATGATATAATATGAATAGATTCGTACATCTTAATGTTCACTCACATTATTCAATAATGGATGGGTGCGCTAACATTAGGGAATTGGTGGATGTCGCCATCAAAGAAAGAATGCCCGGCATGGCTATTACTGATATTGGCAATATGTTTGGTATCATGGAATTTTTCAACTATGTTAGTCGTATTAACAACGAAAGACAAGAGGAAGGCAAGAAATTTTTCAAACCTATCATCGGGTGTGAGCTATATGTGGCAAAGAATGGTTCCAAAAAACAAAAAGAAGGCTTCAAAGACATGAAAGGCTATCATCTGACTGTTCTTGCCAAGAACTTGACAGGCTATAAAAATCTCATGAAGATTGTGAGTGATTCATGGACTGATGGTTTCTATGGAAGTCCACGAACTGACCGTGCAGATTTGGAGAAACATCATGAAGGTCTGATTGTTCTTTCTGGAAGTGCTAACAGCGAGGTCTTTAACAAAATTGTCTATGACGATATTGCAGGGCTGGATGAAGTAGTCAAATGGTACAAAAAAACATTTGCAGATGATTACTATCTGGAATTGCAACGTAATGTTGGTTTTAACTATAATAGTGACACTCCAAGTGACTTTATGCTTCAACAGGAAAAGGTTAATAAGATTCTAATAGACAAAGCAAAAGAACATGAGATAAAGGTTGTAGCAACTAATGATGTCCACTATATTGCCCCCAGCGACAGGGTTGTTTACAATACTATGCAATGTGCAGCTACAAGTAAGACTATGGAGGAATATACAACTCAAATGCCACTAGAATTTCGCTGGTTGAGAAGCAGAAAAGAGATGTGCAAGTTGTTCTCTGATGTCCCTGAAGCTATAGCCAATACAATTGAAATATTTGATAAGGTTGAGTTCTATGACATACGCCATACACCCATTATCCCTAGCATTGATATTCCCAATGGCTTCGGGAATGATAGAAAGGACAGGGAAGATAACTATTTGGAACACCTTTCTTTTTACAAAGCCAAACGGATATACGGGGATATACTTCCAGAAGATGTGACAGACAGGCTGAAGTTTGAACTGCAAATTATCAAGCAAAGAGGAGCGTCTGGCTATTTTCTCTTTTTACAAGATGTTGTCAATACTGCTCAATCAGAACTCGGCGTATGGTGTGGTCCTGGACGAGGTTCTGTTGCCGGTAGCCTTGTATGTTATTGTTTGGGGATTACTAAGATTGACCCTTTAAAACATGACTTGCTTTTCGAACGTTTTTTAAGTCCATACGGCACGCTGTTTCCAGACATAGACATAGATTTTGATGATGAAGGTAGAGAACGTGTTTTTAAATGGTTGCAGCAGAAATATGGCAAGGAATGTTGTGCTAATGTTGTAACGTTCAGCACATTCTCTGCAGCAAATCTGAAAAAATTGATTCGTAAAGCAGGACTGCCTTTGAGTTATGCTATTGAAGATGCTGCTATATTGGATCGAAAAGTCCGTGATTTGGGCGTTCATGCCTGTGGATTTATTGTCGCTAATAATCCAATATCAAATTGGGCTCCCATTGCTACTATTGGTGTTGAGAATTTCGAAGGCAATAATGAGATATTGAGAGTTGTCCAATATGATGAATGGAATGTGGAAAAATCTGGCCTCATAAAGTTTGATTTCCTTGGGCTCAAGACATTATCCCAAATGAGAGATATTTGCAAGCTTATTAAAACCCGGAAAGACGAGAATTTCAATATAGAGAAAATTCTGATTGATGATGAGAAAACCTTTAAACTTTTTCAAACAGGTCAAACTGAAGATGTATTCCAGTTCGGTTTACAAAGGGTGCAAAAGTATTTACGAGATCTTCATCCCACATGCTTCGAGGATTTGACTATCTTGAATAGTATGTATCGTCCAGGACCAATGGAAGATCTACCAACGCTCATCAAGCACAAGAAATTGAAGAAGGGAATAAAGTACATCATTCCTTGTATGGAAAAATGCCTTCAAAATACATACGGCATCATTGTTTATCAGGAACAGCTGATGATGCTTTCTCGCTTGATAGCTAATTTTAGCAGGGGCGAGAGCGACCTGCTGAGAAAAGCCATCGGTAAGAAGAAAACGGATATGCTATCTTTTCTAAAGCCTAAATTCATGGAAGGTGGTATCAAGAATGGCCATAAAAAGAACGTTCTTGAAAAGGTATGGAATGAAATGGAGCGTAAAGGATTCTATGCTTTTAATAAGTCACATGCAGTTTGCTACACTTGGTTGGCCTATCAAATGGCTTATTTGAAAGCAAATTATCCAGAAGAATTCAAGCAAGTTATAGAGAAGTATAATTCAGACTAATTCCATTATTATTAGCTGTTCTATATGTGGATTTTTACTAAAAACGTTTGATTATGAGCAAATTATCAAAATTATTAGAAAAACACTCAAGAAATTTAAGAATTATCGGTGTTGGTGGAGCGGGCATTAATGTTGCAAAATTTTGGCGCAACGAAGTAGACGGCGAGCGAGCCGATAAGTTTGTGACCGTTTGCGATTGGGATGCCAAGGCGCTTGAACAGTCTGGTGTGTCGGCAGTTTTAAAGTTAGGCGAATGCAAGGTTGGGTCTGACATTAATAGCGGTGCCGAAGTCATTGAAAACAGCATTGACGATGTTCGCGAATTGGTGAACGCCAATCGAGTATTCATTGTGGCTGGCTTGGGTGGCAATTTGGGTACCGAGGCCGCCCCTGTTCTTGCCCGCGAGGCCAAGGCTGCGGGGGCTACCACCTTCGGCATTGTTTCGCTGCCATTCCGCTTAGAGGGGGAAAAGCGTGCAATGCATGCAATGGACGGACTGCGCGATTTAGCAGACAACACCGATGGTATGTTCATTTTAAACAACGAATCGATGACGCGGCATTTCGGCGATTTGCTGGTACCCGATGCTTTGGCACGAATCGACAGCATTATGAGCTATTCAATCGATATCTTTACTTCTACGGGTATGCGGGACGAACCGCGCTGGAAAAACCTTGATACCAAAGTGGTTGGCATAGGCCGTACTGGCGACGAATTGATTGATTATCTGCTAAAAGGAAAATACCGCAAAAAGTTGCTGGCCACATTCAAACCGACCAATATCAACACTGCGGAATCGGGCAATATGGAGCCGATGCAAATTATTTTGGGCGATGGCAAAACGCCTGATTTAGATGGCATTATGCAATATTTCGGCAGTCAGGACTCGCCCGTGTGTGTAGTGGCCGATTTGGGTGAAGAACCCGAGGCCAAAAGCGCGCCGTTTGTGGCACGGGTTGCAAGGCAGATGGGAGCCACTGTTGTCGGTTTAGTCATACTGCCAAAGGTTTCGGATGGAGCCGCCAAATGTGCCAAAGCCATTGAAACCCTTCAAAATCTGGCCGCCAATACCGATGCTGTTTACGCTTACCGAAGCGACATTTATTCGGGAATTAGCATTGGGAGGATGGCTTATATGGTTGAAGATATTAATTACGCAGTCGACCCCTGATTAAAGAAGCAAGGCCTAACGAATCAGAAATTGTCGGCGGTAAAAAGAACCTGATGGATGTGTTCGCCACCGAATGTGGACAAAATAGCGTTCCCGACCTGCAGTTGAGTTGCACCCGACACGCATTTAGGGAGAAATTTATGAATGACTTTAATGATGATTTATTCGCCTTTATTAACGATGAAATAATAGAATTTTCCATCCGCGAATTGATCGATTATCAATTCAACTTGCGAATTTTAGATGATAGTACGAATTACACCAAGGAGGAGAAAATCAACTTCATGAAAAATCTTATCGCTGACATCGAAAAATGTATCAGTATTATAGAGAAAGACGAGCATGCAAGGTAGAGTGAGGTGTGGGAGATTTCTGGGGAAGGTGTTGGAGAAAAGAGAGAAAAGTTCTAATTTTGCCGGTGTAAAAAATGTTTTTATTTGTATAAAGTAAATTTTTATTATCTTTGCAAAATAAAAATAAGCCCGTTTTTCAGTTGTGATAGTTTTAATACCTCTCGGCTGTCATGGACTGAGAATGGGGAGAATTAGTTTAATAGATGTAAAAATATTTTTAAAAATAAATATGGAAGCAACAATAACTCTCAAGCAGTATCTGGACAAAAACAAAACATTTATTATACCAGATTATCAACGCGGATATGTCTGGGGAAAGAATCGTATTGGAGAAAAAAATTCTGTTGAGAATCTGTTGGATGATTTGGTGTTAAGATATAACAACCGCACTGAAGTTTTTTTGCAAGGGTTCACTGTCACAGAGAAAACCGATGAAATTATCCTAATTGATGGTCAACAAAGAACGACATGCCTATATCTATTGTTGAAATGGCTTAACTACAAAGGGAATTTCAATATAAGATACAATATAAGAAGTGATTCTAACTCATTCCTTGAAAAAATTGACCTGAATGATGATACAGAAGACCAAAGTGAACAATTCCAGGATGTTTTTTTCTTTAAAAAAACGATACGTATCATCAATGACAAACTAAAAGACATAGACAAAGAAGCTTTTCTTGCCTTTTTATTGGATAAGGTCAAGTTTTTATACATCAATGTGGAAGAGAGGCAGGCAACCAAGGTTTTTGCAATGATGAACGGTAGCAAGGCTGAAATGCAACAGGAAGAAATAATAAAAGCCGAAATACTTCGCCTTGCTTCCCTTAATACGGATTTGCAGACCGATTATACACAAGAATGGGAGCATAATATGCTACGAAGTCGATATGCAAGAGAGTGGGATAAATGGCTGCGTTGGTGGAACAATCCCAATGTTCAATCCTTATTCCAATGTTATAATAATATGGGACTCCTTATATCTTCATATCTTCATTTAAAGAAGGGGGATAAACTGACATTTGAGAGTTTCAAAGCAAAATGTTTGTCTAAAGGTCAACCTATAGAAGCAAAACAAACGTTTGATGGTCTTCGAAGACTTCAAAAAAGATTTGAGGATGCGTATAACAATCCTATTGAACACAATATGATTGGGGCTATTTTGCGTATTTTTGACTCGGATAATCAGAAGAAATTCATTCATTATTATTTCGTAAAAGACCATCGCTGTGAACTCGAGAATTATTATAATCTGGCTTTTCTTGAAATGACTCACGATGAAATAACTAATAATGACACTAAAAAATATGAAGAAAAATTTGACAAAATGCTACTTCGATTATCAGAAGATTTGCTATATGAGGTCGATAAAGAAGCTGCCTTTCGTTTTCTATTGCGACTTAACATAGACGAAGACAACAAACAAAATGGAGGTGATGGGCGTGTTTTTGACTTTTCAATTTGGGACAACGGAGTTAGGTCATTAGAACATGTTTTTCCAAAGTCTAAAGTTGGACATTTTGTTACCTCTTCAGATAGTAATCACTGGGAAGGTGGCGACAATATTAAACGAGACAAAGACGATTTTACTTGTTTTCGAGATGATATTAAGAAAAAAGACGGAACTTGTCAAACAACGGAGCATAGCATTGGCAATTTAGTTTTATTGTATAAAGGGGATAATTCCACATTTAGCAATAATGATTTTGAAGTTAAAAAAAACTATTTCTTTAACACCAATGTAAAGGAGTTCTTTAATAGTCGTCATCTTCTACACACAATCTACATTTTCGCCAATTCGAAATGGGATGCTACAGATATTGCAGAAAACAAGGAACGGCTCATTAACCGATTCAAAAACTATTACGAAAAACATGGCAACTATGATAAAGAATAAAATTAATTTCGTTACGGGAGAAACTTATACTTTAGCAGAACTTTTTTCTGGGAGCCGTAGAATCATTATCCCAGACCTCCAACGTGATTATTGTTGGGGTGATAAAGTTCACACCGACGAGAAAAAAGAACTTGTCAGTGGTTTTGTCAACAATTTGATAAACCAATTCGACAATAATGATTATAAGGATTTTCTGAATCTAGGATTGTTATATGGATATGAAGCTCCGGCAAATCACATCCAACTTTGCGATGGTCAGCAACGTATTACAACATTATATCTTTTGCTAGGCATGTTGAACAGAAAGACAGAGAATAATGTCTTCAGGAAGTATCTTATTTCAGATTATGAGTATTTGCAAGATGACAAAGAGCCTTACTTACAATATTCCATACGCGAGTCTTCGCTTTATTTTTTAAGCGATCTTGTCTGCCATTTTTTTATTAAAGAAAAAGAAGACAAGCTTTTCGTAACTGATTGTAAAGACATTGAGAAATCCACTTGGTTTTTCAATGATTACAAGTATGATCCCAGTATCCAAAGTATGATACGAGCTTTATTAATAATAGATAATATCTTGAATGGTAAAGATAATGATTGGTGTCGAAAATTTGGGGACTTTATAACAACAAAACTTACTTTTATGTATTACGATATGGAAAATCGTAAAAACGGAGAAGAAACTTTTGTTGTAATAAACACCACAGGTGAACCTTTGTCAAGCACACAAAATCTTAAGCCGTTGATTTTAAGGGAGAGAATAAACGAAAACAATAAAGAAATGCCCAAGCAGTGGGAAGAAATAGAAACATGGTTCTGGAAGAAGAGAAAAATAAATAATGGCAATGATACAGCTGACATGGGATTCAATGAGTTTCTCCGGTGGATTACAATTCTGGAATTAGACAAATCGGGAAAAACGGAAGAATTAAAGAGAGTTTTGAAGGAAGGAACATACACGTTCCCTCAAGAGAGTATTTCTTTTGGAAAAATATATTCCTATTGGAATATCGTTAAATTCCTATTTGAATCATGGGAATATCGTGAAATATTAGATGATAACCTTTTATCTCCTAAAGAAATTGAGATTAGAGATATTAGAAGAAAGACCAAAATAATTGAACAAATTGATTGCTTTCAATTTTTACCATTGATTGCATATTGTGAGAAATGGGAAGTCTCTGATAATGCCAATAGGAATTTATGGCGGTTATATCAGTTCTTGCACAATCTTACAAGAATTGACAATGTAAGCAAAGCCGTTAATGAACTTGTACAAGATGCCATTTTTATTGCAAAAAACTGTGAAGATATTACAGGCATGCTAGATTGTAAAAACAAAATATCCCAAACCATTGCAACCCAAGAAGAAATATTGAAACTAGAGATTCTTCGGGCAAAACCACAAAATAGGAATGAAATTGAGGAAGCATTTTGGTCTGTCCAGAGTTGCAAAGACCACCCATGCCATCATATTTGGTCAGGACAGATATTACCTCTTATTGAATGGTCTACAGAAAGTGGAATTTTTGATTTAGAGCAATTTAAAAATTATGTGTCTACTTTCGACAAAACTTTTGAAGGTCAATGTGATAACAATATAGATGATGTGAGGCGTGCGTTGTTAACAAGAAATTTGACTAATTACCCAATAAAAAAAGGGAGCAATTCTTCTTTTTGTTGGGATTGGAAAGATTGGACTATATTAATAAATGAAAACAAGGATGCATATAAGAGATTCTTTGACGATTTATTGAAAAATGTATCGATGCAGCAAATGATTGATAAATTCGACCCATCAAAGAAATGGTCGGAATTTGTTCATAAAGACTATTTGTTAAGCTATTGTAATGAGAAAAACATACAATGGGATGATCATCAAGGTTGGTTGTTAATTCAAAAGCAACGTGCGACAAAGTATATGTCAGTAAATAATCTTCATCTTGAAAAGTATTTGTCTTCAACACTACAACAAAACGGATGGGGAGTAAGACTTTACGATGAAACCGATGCTCATGTAGTGGTGGTTGAAAACGAAAACAAGAATTTGGTTTTTGATATCTGGTATAGTAACTCTAAATGGAATATTCAATTTTTTAAACGAAACTGCGAAGTTGAAAAGGCTTTAAAACCCTATGTTGATCATACTTGGAGTTTTAATGGCGGAAGATATGAGAAATATAATATTGAATTTGTTGCTACAGATGGTTATTCTTATTCAAATATTTTGGAAGAAATAAATAAAACAATCAACAAAATCAAATAATTAACATTCCATGCTCACCTACATCTCCAACACTTCCCACTACATCGAAGTGCTTTCGAGGGTACAATCTATTAAGCAGACACTTTGGATCGACACTGCCGATGTCAAGGACTTGTATGTGGAGTCGGGAATGGTATAAATTAATTATCGTAACCGCCAATTTTATACTAATTTTTTCGGTTGCAACCGCCAATTTTTATATAAAATATTCGATTTAAAAAAATATTGTATCTTTGCAGCATTAAAAATTTGATGGTATGATACAAAGAGAAATTTTGCAACTTATTAAAAAAGACTTCTTTAAAGGAGATATTATTGTTCTAATGGGAGCACGTCAAGTGGGAAAGACCACCTTGTTAGACCATATAGTGTCTTCAGAAGAAAATGTTTTGCATCTTAATTGTGACGATTACGAAGACAAAATTTTGCTGGAAGACCAATCTTCCACCGCATTAAGACAATTGGTCGGCAATCATCGGATTGTTTTCATAGACGAAGCACAAAGGGTAAAAAATATTGGTCTTACGGTGAAAAAATTAGCAGATCTTAG
>DBXJ01000081.1:3421-18890 GCA_002309475.1 Bacteroidales bacterium UBA1215 | reverse complement strand
AAACAAGGTTGATTTTCTGTAATCACTTTATATCCGTGAACATCGCTAAATGATACGACAGTATTGGTGGCAGCATCGTTCACCTCCATAATGAACACTATTAATTTCGACAAGTCCCATACACCGCTCCAACCTAATTTTTCAAAAGCGGAAAATGGAAGAGTTACATAACCATCTTTATCTACAGCTGTGAAAGGAATGTTATATACGTAATATTCAAAGCAATACACATGCCATCCGTTTTCTTTCAAACAATTGGACAATCCTATATTAAAATTGGATGCACTGCCTTGCAAATTAACTTTGAAACGGATGCCGTCTGCATTGGACAAGTCAACATAAAAACTGTCAGGATAGGCTCCCAATTCGAAAGTACCCGGCAACAATGTGCCTCCCCTATCCATATTTTTAAATCCCATTGTTTTACCTTGGAATGAGGTAAGGGCTTTCATAGAAAACACATGATTGCTGTCTATGGTAAACTGTGTGTTGTTGGTAAAATCGTATGCACCATTGCCAATATCCGGACCTACCTTGTCGGCATGTGCCAACAGAGTGTCAATCTGCCATTGATGCCAATTGGTAAAACCTGTCATGTTAATTCTTTGGTAAGCTTTGCCTGCATTGGAAAGCTTTACTTGTGTGGCTGTAAGTTGAGGTGTACCACCAAGATTTCCTGTAGAAATCACTATATAAGATTGAACTCTTGCACTTGTTTGTATGGTCAAAGAAGCTCCATTTTCAAATATAATAGCACCAGTTTGATAATCATTGGTTTGCAAACGCAAATATTGGTCAGTTGATGCATTTGACCTATTAATAACTACATTTCCACTGATAAAAATGGTATCAAAACTAAGCGTGAGATTGTTTAAATTGGAATCCAACAAACCGGAAATGGTAGCTGCGGTGATGGTATAGGTAACACCTTTTTCCCCGATACCCATATTCCAACCGCCTTTGGGTTCGGTAGAACTAGTTCCCGTATTGATAATTCTTAAATTTCCGGCACTTGTCGCCCAGAGGGAAACTGACAGGCAACAAAATAAAAACAAAATAAAATTCTTTTTCATTTGAATAAGTTTTAGTTATAACATTTAGAAAACAATTTTGCAAAAATACAAATTTTCTTTTTAAATCCGTCCTATTTGATAGATTTTTTTCAAAATTTATTACATAACGTTACAAAAAAGTGGTAAATATTGGTTGAAATATGCAAATCAACAAAATTTTATTGACAAAAAAAATATCAACCTACTCTCCGATGATAAGTTTTCCACTTCTAAAACCACTACATTTTTTTGTTGCAATCTGAAAAACAAAAAACCGAACTTAATAGTTCGGTTTTTTATCTTTTAAAAGAACTTTTTTTTAAGCTTCAGCTACATTTTTAACTTCTATAGCTAATTCTCCACGATAGTAACCACATTCAGGACATACGTGATGGTACATCACTGCGGCACCACAATTTGAGCACTCCATCAATTGAGGAGCTACTGCCTTATCATTCGTTCTTCTCTTATCTCTTCTTGTTGCTGAATGTCTTCTTTTCGGATTTGGCATGACTTATAATTTTTAATTTGTTTATATTTCTAACTATCTAATTTCAAATTCTTTAATGCTTCCCATCGACTATCTATCTCGGTAGTTTCCGGTTTTTTTTCTGCTTGTCGTAGCAATTCCAACATCTTAGGATTGCATCTGTCTTCTCCCTCGTTTGAATGTTCTATCTTCATCGGTAGCGACATCATGATATATTCATATGTAATCTGCTCCACATTGAAACTATGTTCTTTTTCAGTTACATAAAATATATTTTCATCATCACTCTCTTGTGGTGCTTCTACAATTTTTAGTATCAATTTTTCAGTTTTTTCCACCGGAATGATCACTTTTTCCAAACACAAATCACAAGTAGATGTGAGCGTACCGCTAAAATGAAAATGCATTATCACCATGTTTTCCAAACGCTCAATATCAATATGAATGTCTATATTTGCATCTGTAACAACGTCATTTTCATACATTTCAAAGAACTCATTGGTAATTTTCAAATCTTGAAAATGCTGTCCGATTTTCATAGATTGAAAACCAATATCAAACTGCTTGAAGTAAGATTTTTCCTCCATACACGTCTGCTATTACAAGAATGCAAAGGTACAACTTTTTTATCTAATAAATCTTTTTTTTGAAAAAATATTTTTTCAAACCACCTACTCTTGCTCTATCATCTGCATAAAGTCGGCTTCAGAGATGATGGATATACCCAATTGTCGGGCTTTTTCCAATTTGCTCGGTCCCATATTTTCACCCGCTACTATATAATTGACTTTTTTGTTGACAGAACTACCTTTTTTTCCTCCGTGCTCCTCTATCAACTGCTCTATTTCCGTTCTTCTGGCAGGAGTGGCAAACGAGCCACTGACAACAATCGTCATACCCGCCAACTTGTTGGAAACCGGCTGACTGCCACCTTTTATTTCAAACTGCAAACCCACCTGCTTCAAGTCTTCTATCAATGCCAGATTCTCAGGAGTGGCAAAATATTCCAATATGCTATTGGCAACTTTTTCACCGACATCGTCCACCTCTATCAACTGTTCAAAAGTAGCATGCGACAAAGCATCAATATTGCCAAAATGACGGGCAATTTTTCTCGCAGACGTTTCTCCGACAAAACGAATTCCCAAAGCAAACAAGACTCTTTCGAAAGGAACATTTTTCGATTTTTCAATACCATTAAGTATGTTTTCCACAGTCTTATCTTTAAAAGATATTAAACGCTCCTTGCCGTCTGTTTCAGATATAGTTCGTTTGGTCAATCCATACAAATTGAGATACTGCAGGTGATAAAAGTCTGCAATGGTCTTCACCAAACCTTTTTCATACAAAAGAGCTATTTTCTCTTCTCCCAAATCTTCAATATTCATGGCTTTTCGAGCGATAAAATGCTCTAAACGCCCTTTTATCTGTGGCGGACAATTTACACTATTAGGACAATAATAACCGGCTTCGCCCTCGTTTCTGACCAACAATGTTCCACAATCCGGACAATGTGTAATAAATGGCACCGGACGCTTGTCGGCACTACGACTATTTACATCTACCGCCACTATTTTCGGAATAATTTCCCCTCCTTTTTCAATATAGACAGCATCCCCTTCGTGAATATCCATTTCTTTGATAAAATCGGCATTGTGCATGGTGGCACGTTTGACAATCGTACCCGCCAATTCTACAGGTTTTAGGTTAGCAACCGGTGTCACCACTCCCGTTCGACCCACTTGATAACTAACTGACAATAAATCTGTTTTCACTCGCTCGGCTTTAAATTTGTAGGCGATAGCCCAACGCGGATTTTTAGCAGTGAAACCAAGTTGTCGTTGATAATCAAATTGATTGACTTTTATAACCACTCCATCAATGTCAAAAGGCAATTTTTTTCTTTCTTCACTCCAAAAATCGATAAAATCAAACACTTCGTCCACTTGATGGCAGATTTTTATATAAGGAGTTACTTTAAATCCATATTTTCCAATCTCCTGAATGCTAGCATAATGCGTATTGATATTGTTAATATCATCATATACAAAATACAAAAAACAATCCAGCCCACGTTTGGCAACTTGTGTTGATTGTTGCAATTTCAGACTGCCGGCGGCTGCATTGCGAGGATTAGCCAATGGCGGCTCACCAATATCTTCTCGTTCTTGATTGAGTTTTTCAAAACTTTTGTGAGGCATGATAATTTCTCCACGCACTTCTAATTCATGTGGATAATTTCCTTGCAATCGCAATGGTACCGACCTGATGGTTTTTACATTAGCAGTAACATCATCACCATGAATACCATCGCCTCGTGTAGCAGCCTGTACCAACAAACCATCCAAATAATGCAAACTAATGGCAACTCCATCGTACTTTAATTCACAAACATAATCTATATTTTTGATTCCTAAACCATTTTCCACTCTTGAAAAAAACTCCAACAATTCTTCTCTTGAATAGGTATTACCCAGTGACAGCATAGGATTTTTATGAGTAACCTGTTTAAATTGTTTGGTAACTTCGCCTCCCACTCTTTGTGTCGGACTATCAGGAGCAATCAATTCCGGAAATTGTTTTTCAAGAGCTATCAACTCATTGAGTAACATATCAAAATCGTAGTCGCTGATAGTGGGTTCGGCTTGCACATAGTATTTATAATTATGAGCGTGAATTTCTTTACTTAATTCTTCAATACGTTGTTTGGCTTCTAATGCTGTCATATTAAAATTCAAAACGGATTTTTACATTAAACAATCTCGGTGACAAATAATTAGGCATAGCATAATACCTATTATTGAGGTCGGATATCCAAGTATAGGACAAAATATTATTATAGTTAAACAAATTGGTAATTTCTGCTGTCAAATAGGCTGCTTTTATAAAATTGAAAGTTTTATACTTACTCAAACGAGTTGCCTCATCCATAAACTGCCACGAAAAACCGATATCAGTCCTAAAATAAGCGGTAGAACGCCGATCGTAGGTCTTTTTAGTCGGAAAACTATAGGGCAATGCAGTTGCATACACCAAGTTGATATGTGCCTTCAGCATGGGTAATTTAGGCACTCTGTCTTGGAAGAACAAATTAAAACTTATTCTTTGGTCAGTTGGTCGAGGAGTATAAGTTTTTCCACCATCAAATGTCTCCATGCTTTTCATTATAGACATAGAAATCCATGATTCCAAATGATGAACTATCTCTCCACTCAATTTTACATCCAAACCATAAGCATATCCTCTGGCATCATTTTCCGCAGAATAAATCACTCGGACATTGTCTAAAGAATAAGATATCAACTTATCTAAAAATTTATAGTAGATTTCTCCGGAGAATTTAAATGGTCGCTTGGCGATTTTGAACAAGACATCACTGCCTAATATAAAATGATAAGATTGCTGCGATTGAATATGCTTATTTAAAACACCTTCACTATTTCGCATTTCTTTGTAAAAAGGAGGTTGTCCATACATGCCTACAGCCGCATAAAACGATGTTTTGGTTTTCCATTGTGGCTGATAGACAAAACGTATCCTCGGCATGACCAAACATTCGTTATTGAAAGTCCAATAGGTAAAACGAACACCTGTTATCAACGAAAATTGATGTTTGTCGCCACCGAATGTCCATTTGTTTTGAATAAAGCCACTGGTTCGCAACGAATTCAAAGCATTATCGCTTTTTAAATAACTATAAATATCTATTATTCTAATGCTATCGTCCAAGGCTACAGAATCACCCGGAATATTAAAATGAGCAGGTGTATAATCTGCCGAATCCTTTATTTTCCACTCTGTTAAAGCATCGGTAATAAATTCCCCCTGCACTTTCACACCCCACGAAAGTGTATTTCTTTTTGGCAAATGGTGTGTGCCTTGTATTTCTCCATTGCAGAGATGAAATGCCAAGAAATTACGTCCGTGATGCAATTCCGCTCCAACTGCTTGTGAAGATATTTCTTCCCCATAGTCATCTCCAAATGAAGTATTTACATCAGCTAAAAAATATTCGCTTAGAATGTCAAAAGTTTCTTTCTCCAAAGAGAAGAAATACGATAAATTATAGCGTATTGAATGATTTTCGTTGATATTGTGTTTAACGCTAAAAACAGAAAACACCGTTTGATAGGCATCTACTTCCTGTCCTTCGAAATAAGCCGTCAATTTTATTGCATCGTTGATAGTACCGATAGTGGCACTGCGTTCTTTGGGAATAAAACGATAGATATTTCGTGCATAATTGCCAAACAAAGAAATTTCCACTTTGTCGCTTGGACGGTAATTTAACAACAATTGCACATCGGTAAAAGTTGGTCTATAGTCACCGGAAGTCTGCATTTTGTTGAATACATAAGCATTCGATTGGTATCTGGCTCCCAACAAAACAGAAAATTTTTGATCTTTGGAAATACCTTCAAAATGCCCCGTTGCTCCTAACAAACTTGCCGAAATACTTCCGCCTAAACGTGCCGGCACTTTATATTGCACATCCAAAACCGATGACATCTTGTCACCATAGCATGCATCAAAACCTCCCGGAGAAAAATTGATAGCTGACACCAAATCGGGATTGACAAAACTCAATCCTTCTTGATTGCCGGAACGTATCAATAGCGGTCGGTGTACTTCTATACCATTGAGATAGATGAGATTTTCATCGTAATTGCCACCTCGAACATTGTATTGTGATGTCATTTCATTGGAAGAGAAAACGCCCAAACCTCCCGATTTTATCAATGCCTCCACTCCTTGACCGACACCGGGCAAGTGTGCTAATGTTTTCGGATTTATCGGCTTTAAATCTTGGTCGGTAATACTATATTTTTCACTCAACTGAAAATCCGCCATGGTGATGACTTCTGTCTTTAAAGTGAAATCTAATTGTTGCCGTTTGCCTTTGGCTACTACAATCTCTTGTTGTATTTCGCCATAACCGATACAAGACACCTGCACCACTATTTTTTGGTCGTGCGGCACCAACAATTCATATCTGCCGGCCTCGTTGGTAGATGTGCCTATATGGTCTTCTTGAAGGACTATAATATTGGCAGCCTCTATCGGCAGTTCGTTTTCATCGGTAACTTTGCCAAAGATTTTTGCCAAATGCTGCCCTACTGAAGCATACGGAACACACAGCAGACAAACAACAAAAATCCGTATTAATAGCCCTTTTCTCATGAAAAATCTTATATAAGTTTATTACGCAAAAATTGTAAAAATATTGTACAAAACAACTCTTTACTACAATTTTTCTTGCCAAATGTCTGTCACAAAAAAAATAATCGTCAATACTGACGATTATTTTTTGCTATTTTTCAATTTCTTAGCAAAATTTATTGCAATTTTGCCAACACTTCTTTAATTCTTTTAACAGCTTCTATCAACAAATCTTCAGAAGTTGCATAAGAGAAACGTATGCAGTCATCGTCACCAAAAGCAACTCCCGGCACCAATGCCACATTGCCTTCGTTCAAAATATACATACACAAATCATTGCTATTGTTGATAGTATATTTGTCGTATTTTTTACCGTAGTATTTATTGACTTTCGGGAAGAAATAGAAAGCACCTTGCGGCAAACGTACTTCAAAATCAGGAACAGTTTGCAACAATTTATACATCAAATCTCTTCTTTCTAAAAATTTATTTCTCATAAATTTTATATCTTCGCTTTCAGCAGGATTTAATTGCATAGCCTTTAATGCCGCTTTTTGTGCGATAGAACAAGTGGCCGATGTTATTTGTCCTTGCAATTTTTCGCATGCCTTGGCAATCGGAGTCGGAGCACCGATAAAACCAATACGCCAACCTGTCATGGCGAAACCTTTTGCCACTCCATTTACGGTAATTACTTGCTCGTAAATTTCGTTGAATTGGGCAATACTTTCGTGTTTGCCGACAAAATTGATGTGTTCGTAAATTTCATCCGACATCACCAAAATTTCTTTATGTCTTGCCACTACATCTGCAATAGCTTTCAATTCATCATGAGTATAGAGCATACCTGTTGGATTGGAAGGGCTGCTGAACATTATCAATTTTGTTTTTTCGGTAATGGCTTCTTCTAATTGTTGGGCGGTAACTTTGAAATCGTTTTCAAGTTTGGTTTTTACATAAATACATTTGCCGCCTGCCACTTTTACTATTTCTTTGTAAGACACCCAAAACGGAGTCGGAATAATTACCTCGTCACCGGGATTGACAGTGGCCATCACGGCTTGATAAATGGCTTGTTTTCCTCCGGTTGAAACAACTATCTGTTCAGGTTTATAATCCAAATTGTTGTCACGTTTGAATTTTTTGCTGATAGCATCTCTCAAATCAGCATAACCAGGAACAGGAGGATAGTGAGTAAAATTGTCGTCAATGGCTTTTTTACCGGCTTCTTTAATTACTTCCGGAGTATTAAAATCTGGCTCGCCGATACTCAAACTGATTACATCTCTTCCTTGTGCTTTGAGTTCTCTTGCCAATTGTGTCATTGCCAATGTCTCTGATGCAGACATCTGCATAATTCTATCTGATATATAATTCATAGTTTATATGTATTTTTTTATTAATGTCAAAAAATGAATTTGCAAAGGTACTAAAAAACTTTTAGTTTTTCTAACAATCCAAAACAATTATTTTTTTACATAAAAAAAGCCGTGCTATAAGCACGACTTTTTTTATAATTTTGCCTATATGTATATTAATCAATTGGTTTAACTCCTGTTGGAATAGGACCATAATAAGAGGCAGTAAGTTTTTTGCCATTTTGGTCGGTCCATTCAATATTTACCTTGTAGTTATCACCTTTCTTTTCCATAACAACATTTCCGTCAAACACACCTGATTCTTGGAACACTTCACCACGGGGGGTTCCTCCGACTGCATATCCATAAAAAGCCAATACATGAGAATTGATCCAAGTTTGTGGTGCTGTAGTATTATCATAGGTATAAGTACCTGCCGTAAGCATATCTTCATTACAGAACATCCCTACGTTGATATAGTGAAGTGTATCATAATAAGTCTTACCATCATCACCTTCAACTAAAACTTTTTTGTATAGATATAAATCCACATAATTTCTTTTAATATCTTGACCACCGTATGTTTTTCCATTATTATGTTGGCAAGCATCTGTCAGTTCAAAAGACTCATCCATATAGGTAAGTGTACCACCAACATTTTCTATTTTACCACCGCCATTGTCCGGATCATCTCCGCCACCGCCGGGTTTGTCATCACCACAAGATGTGAATGCTAATGCTGCAACAAACATGGTTGCAAATACAAACATATTTCTTTTCATTTCTCTATTTTTTTTAGTAAATAATTAAATTAATTTCAAAATGCAAAAATAAATAATTAAAATGAAAAAAAAGTAAAAATCAAAAAATAATTTTTATTTTTTTGCTTTAATTAAAATACTATCTTTGCAAATTGATGAGAAAGTGCTTATTGGTCGTATTGTATCTATTTATTTCGTGGGGTGTTTTCGCCCAACGCAATGTAGTATCGGGAGTGGTGAAAGATTCCCTGACGGGTGAACCATTATCACAAGTAAACATTTGGTTGTCAGAACAAAACAGAGGTACCATTACCGACAAAGAAGGCAGATTTTCCCTTTCTACAAACCAAGGTTTCGACTCTATTCATGTGAGTTGCATCGGTTACAAAACACAGCATATAAAAGTTGACCGTCAAAAAAAATTAGTCATTTTGCTGTCAGAAAATGTCATTCAAATGAACAATTTTGATTTCAAAGCAGGTGAAAATCCCGCCTTTGCCATTTTGAAAAAAGTGCACGAAAAAATGACCGACAACAATCCTCAACACTATTCTTCTTATAAATGTAAATACTACTCCAAATCTATTTTTTCTTCCGATGTAATCATAGATAGTCTTACAAATGCCGCCTTTTTAGACACCCTCAATCGTGTTACCGAAGAGGATTTGAAACTATATGCTTTACTGAGCAAGCAACATCTTTTCATGATGGAATCGGTCATAGAAAAAATCCATAAACGAATTGACAAAAACTATGAAAAAATACTCGCCTCAAAAATTTCAGGCTTTTCCGACCCCATCATGCACTTGTTAACAACCGAAATGCATTCATTTTCGTTTTATGACCAACATATTATCATATTAGGAAAACCATTTGAAAATCCATTGTTTGACAAAAGATTCCAACATTACAATTTCTATCTGGAAGATAGCACCATTTCCGGCAACGACACTATATATACCATTTCATTCCAACCGAAACCACATTTTAAATTTAAAGCCATTTCAGGGAGCATGCAAATAACAAGCGACCATTGGGCTGTAAAAAACATCATGTTGTCACCTATCTATGATGGTAAGATGATTAACATTGTCATAGAACAAAACTACCAAAAAATAGATAATGAATATTGGTTTCCAAGCAAAAACAATGTAAAAATCAGCATTAATGTTGATATTATGTCTTCTTATCCGCTCACAGGATATTTTTCCTCCACCTATTATGATATAGAAATTGGCACAAAAATAAAAAACAATATATTTATCGGTGGCGGTTTATACACAGACGACATTCCCAATAAAAAAACTTGTGATAACGATTCTATTTTAACATTATATCGCACCGACTCCATCACTGCCAAGGAAGAACAAACCTATTTAGTATGGGATACCATCTCCCAAGAACTGAAATTAGAAAAAATGACTTATGCAATTCGTGCTATTTCGTCAGGTCATGTGCCCATCTGGATTTTCGACCTTGACGTACCCCGCATTTTAGCCATCAACAAACACGAAGGTTGCCGATTGGGATTCGGACTACATACCAATAGCCGTATGCTGACATGGATGACTGTAGGTGGATTTATCGGCTACGGCTTCAAAGACAAAACATGGAAAACCGGTATGGACGTGGATTTTAAAGTGAATAGAAAATGGAACACCTCTGTTTTTGCCGGCATCACTTACGATTTAATATCAGCGGGAGCAGAATTCGACAACTCTTTTTCCAATAAATATTCTTTCTCGCTAAAATGGTTAAACAACATTCCTTCTGTATATTATGACAATATTTTTAAAAGCGAAATCGGGATTAGTTCTTTAATAACCAGACAACTGCAAGCAACTATCTTATTTTCTTATCAAAAAAACAAAACCGGCTACAACTATAGTTTTTTACCTTTACAAACCGAAAGCAACAAAAGATTCAATTATTCTATGGCTTTGCTCCGATGCAGTTTAAAGTTCTCTTTCAGCCGTATGATTTTGACATCTAACACATTTACATTGAATGAAAAAGACAACTACCCTACCATAGAATTTACCTATACCCGAGGCATAAAAGGTTTTTTGAAAAGTGATTTTGCCTTCAATGAATACAAATTGAGAATACATCAACAGATTTTCATTCCTTATGTCGGCACCTTTTCCTATATTATCCGAGGCGGACTGATAGACAAACCGCTTCCTTTATCGGCCATGTATGCTGTTCATGGTTCTTATATGGCTTTTGGTTTCTTTGATAGAGGACAATTTGCCACCATGAAAGCCAATGAATTTTTGTCCGACAGATTTATTTCTTTGCATCTATCTCAATTATTTTTACGACTATACACCACAAAATTTTCCGCCATGGCACCGGAAATTTTGTTCAATTTTGCCTTTGGCGGACTACATCACCCTGAATATCACAATGGCATCGACTTTCAAACAATGGAAAAAGGCTATTATGAAATCGGTTGTATGCTACACCAAATACTAAGCATAGGCTTTGTTAATTTAGGAGCCGGCGTTTATTATCGTTGTGGAGCTTATAGCCACGACAGAATTTCCGACAATTTTTCATTTAGATTGTCATTCACAATAGGTAAGTAAAAAAATGTTACCTTTGCATGTTAAACTATTCTTGTGAAACACCATGAGGAAAATAATTGCCATTTTATTCTTCTTTACATCTTTTTATTTATTGCAGGCTCAAACAATAAGTAATAGGATAGTAGTAGAAGATTTGCCATCTTGTATCAATGAAACATCCGGACTAATATTGATAAATGGTCAATTATGGTCTCATAACGATTCAAACAAAGAACCGAAACTCTATTGCATAGACACAACAAATGGCAACATTTTGCAAGAAAAAACCATTCTAAATGCCACCAATATTGATTGGGAAGACATTACCGCAGACGACCAATGGATATATGTTGCCGATTGTGGCAACAATGGTTCAAAAAAGAGAGATTATTTCACCATTTATAAGATTCACAAAGACTCACTCAACAATAACGACAGTGTCATCACTTGTCAACATTTCATCTATTTCACCTACTCTGACGAAATCTATCAAAAAAACGAACTTCGTGCTTCTCAATCCATGTTTGACTGCGAAGCTATTCTAACTAAAGGCGACTCACTATTCCTATTCTCTAAAAATTGGATGGATAATCGCTGTTATATCTATGGGCTACCCAAAACTGACAACACCTGCCAAACAATGGATACACTTACACCGATAGACTCCATTTGCTTGGATTACATGGTAACAGGAGCAGACTACTACAGCAATACTATTGCACTAATCGGCTATATATACAAGCCTGACTCCTATATACTTATTCCATATATATCCATTATTTCCGATTTTGACAACAATTTGTTTTCCTCCGGAAACATACAAACATTTTGCTTGAACAATCTTTCCTATCACCAAACAGAAGGTATCGCATTCTTAGACAAGCAACATTTATTGATTTCCAACGAAAGAATTAACAAAACAATGATGGAAACACCTATTGTCATACCTGCACAAATTCATGCAGCAGACATGGACAATCATGTATCAACAACTGAAAATCAACAAAATAAGATTTCTATTTTTCCTAATCCGACAGAAAATCAAATCAATGTCACTGCCAACAAAAAGATAATAAAAATAGAATTGACAGACCATTGGGGTAAAATGATAAAACGGCAGATTATTTTAGATAAATATGGAGCAATCAATATGGAACATCTCGCCCAAGGCGTTTACTATATTAAAATTTTCACCGAAGACAACCTAATTACCACTAAAAAAATTCTTATACAAAAATGACCGACTTTCAAGAACAAATTTTTCATATAAACAGCCCTGCAGAATTTGAACATTTAGCATTGCAACTATTTCATTTTCAATACGAAAATGTACAAGTTTATCAAAAGTATGCACAAGCACTAAAAATTAATCCCCAACAAGTGGATTCATTAGAGAAGATTCCTTTTTTGCCCATTTCTTTATTCAAAACCCACAAAATTATGGCAAATGGATGCTCTGAACAAACTATTTTTGAAAGTAGCGGCACCACCGGCATGCAACCGTCAAAACATTATATTGCCGATACTCAACTCTATGAGAAAAGTTTTACAACTTGCTTTGAACAATTTTTTGGTGCAACAGAAAATTATGTCATCCTAGCTTTATTGCCTTCGTATATAGAAAGAGGTAATTCTTCGTTGGTATATATGGTCGATTATCTCATCAAACGGTGTCAACATACACAAAGTGGCTTTTATGGTTATAATTTCGATGCATTAAAAAAACAGTTGGAAACTTTGAAAGACCGACAACAGAAAACCATTCTTTTTGGTGTGGGCTTTGCCTTGTTAGATTTTATCGAGCAATATTCCATCCATTTTCCTGATTTGATTGTTTTTGAAACAGGCGGCATGAAAACTCGCCGTAAAGAAATATCCAGAGCCGATTTGCATCAACGTTTGCAAGAGGGCTTTCATGTGCCGGTTATTTACTCTGAATACGGCATGACGGAATTGCTCTCACAAGCCTATAGCACCGATGGCAACACCTTTCAATGCCCTGCTTGGATGAAAATTCTACTTCGTGATATGCAGGACCCTCTCTCTTTACAAACCGACCTCCACAAAAAAGGCGGTATCAACGTCATCGACCTTGCCAACATCTATTCATGTGCCTTTATCGCCACACAAGATATCGGTCGTTTCTGCAACAACAATCAATTTGAAGTGCTCGGCCGCTTTGACAACGCAGATATCAGAGGTTGTAATATGCTGATGGAATAATTATAAATAATTATAAATCAACATTATATCATTTTACTCATAAAAATCCACAAAAGGAGAAAATATGAGTTTAGTAGTAGTATTTTCATTTATTGCTTGTTTACTGATTTCTAATATTTCTTTTCCTAAAACCCGTCCAACTCATATTTTTTTTTCCACAAATGTTTCTGAATCTCTTTATCCGTTTCACAAATTTCCTGAAGAAACAGATAATAATGATATTTCTTTTTTGGTAAACACTCTCTAATTGATTTATACGTTTCTTTATAGTACCTTTCTTGTTCCTCGTTTTCAATTTGTATATCATCAACATTATAAAACAAGATATTATACAAACTTCTAAACACCTCTATTTCATCCGAATAGCTGTATTTTATCTTTTTGATTGCATAATATTTGCCTCCTATTTTATAAACTTCGGTATTGTCCATAGTCATAATATCATATAAAAGTTGAGAATAGTTGTGTATTGCATCTCTATATGTATTTGATATGGAATCGTATATTTCCCATGTACGATTTTGAGGAATTAAAATTGTTAAGGAATCCAAATTAATAGAATCTTTCCTGATAGCATCCAACAAATACTGTTTGCTTGTTATGTAATATACATCATCGTCGGTTTTCAATCTGTATAATCTTGCAAATGGAGGATATATATCTGCTCCATACCCATAAGTCACTTCTTGAATAATGTAATTGGTTGCAGTTTTGTATTCAGGATAAAAACTCTGTGATTGCAATAAAGAAAAAACTGAAAATAAGATATTTAATATAATCATTCTTATTGTTTTTGTTTATAACATACTTTCACTTGTAATGAATGGCTACAATATTAGATTGGTACCATCATATTTCATTCTGCAAAGATATCATTTTTTTATTTATTGTTTGATTTTTGTAAAAAACACCCAAAATATCATCATTAAACTATTTTTGAATCATAAAAAAATGTTACTTTTGCAAAAAAATAAGCATCTATGAAAGTAATACTTTTGGGAACAGGAACTTCGCAAGGCGTACCTATCATTGGTTGCCATTGTGCAGTATGCCAATCTAACAACCCGAAAGATAAACGTTTGCGGACTTCCGCCTATATAGAATACAAAGGCAAAAGTTTTGTCATTGACACCGGTCCTGACTTTCGACAACAAATGTTGCGAGAACATATAGAACACTTGGATTTTGTACTATATACCCACAATCACAAGGATCATCTCGGAGGTTTAGACGACATTCGCAGTTTCAACCATTTGCAAAAACAAAGAATGGATATCTATGCCAACAAAACAGTCTGCAAATGTATAAAAAATGAATTTCCATACGCTTTTAGCCGTCATCCTTATCCCGGTGTGCCGGAATTAAATCTACATACTATCAACAAAGACAAATTCAACGTGCAAGGCATTGACATTCAACCTATACAAGTTGTACATTTGGAAATGCCTATATTGGGTTTCCGTATAGACAATTTCGCTTACATTACCGATGCCAGTTATATTGCCCCAAAAGAAAAAGACAAACTTAGAAATTTAGATGTGTTGATATTAAATGCTTTAGGAAAGAAAAAGCACTATTCTCACTTCAATTTAGAAGAAGCCTTGGCTGTTGTTGATGAAATAAAGCCCAAGCGTACCTATTTCACACACATGAGTTGCCGGATGGGTTTATACGAAGAAACGGAAAAAGAATTGCCGGAAAATTGTCATCTCGGCTATGACGGACTTCAAATTGAACTTTGAGTTTTCACACTATCAGTAACAATTCTTACCGGTGGCTGCCAATCTATACTTGGTCCGGCTTCATTAAATTTCTCCTTTTGATAAGGAAATTCGTCCAACAACTCGCCTGAATA
>DBXJ01000081.1:0-3267 GCA_002309475.1 Bacteroidales bacterium UBA1215 | reverse complement strand
TGCAACATGGTTTGATGCAAAATACAACCGGTATAAATATATGAATACAAATGACTTCTATAATCCACCAAACGATATACCCTCTCCGTATCTATTTCTTCAGTAGCATAATCCAGAATATGTTCAAATGCTTCTCCCATATAAAATTCTGATGTAGAGTCTATTAAATGATTTTCCACGGCTCTGGCAGTAAAATCTTTTATTCCGTTTACCCCTAAAGAGAATTGGGATTGCACCGACAAAACCTTTACCGGACCTAAATATTCTTTAAATTTTTCTCTTTTAGAATTAAACAAACGCATTTGCTCGCCTATCAAACAGCCTACTATCAAACGCGGCTCCACTCCTGTGATAGCTGCTGCCTTGACAATGTCGGCTGAATCTTTCAAAATAGACGGCTTCAAACATTCCCATTCAATTGTATTCATCCATGGTATCAAGTTGGAATCTTGCAACATTTTTTGACTTTCCATTTGATGCTCCACTTGCTGAAGCATGTCGGCATATTGATGATTATCGTCCGGTATATAGATAGATGCAGCCGCCAACATTTGTTCTATAATATGGAGGTCTGTACCTTTGTTTAGTGCATGCAATATCAAGCGGGCATTTTCAGGATAATATTTGCCAAAGACGGCCAATTTCAGGTAGGTATCCAGTTTTTCTTGTTGAGAAATGCTGTCCTTTATTTCGGCCTTCATCTCCGAAATATCCATCAAATAACGGTTATTATGGTCAATTCCGCCTCTATCGTTGGTGAATCCCAATTTATAGAATGCCCATGCTCCTATAATTGCTATTCCTGCCAATGCAAACCCGTATAAACACAGATTATAAAGGATTTTCCCGACTTTTTTGATGCCTGTATGCTTTTTGTTTTCCATTTCTTATTTATAATACCGAAATCACTTTTTTGATGTCCGCCCATTGCTCATCAGAAAATTTGGTGCCGACAATTTCTACCAATTTAGAAGAAATATAAGAACCTATTTTTGCACATGTTAACAAATCTTTGTTTTGAACATAGCCGTATAAAAATCCTGAAGCATACAAATCGCCTGCTCCGGTGGTGTCGATTCTTTGGGCATCGTAGGCGTCAACTTGCACCCGCTCATCTCCGCATTGAGCATAAGAACCCTTGGCACCCACTTTTACTACAGCTATCTTGCTATTTTGTGCCATTTTTTCTACAGATTGTTCCGGACTTAACGAAGTGTAAGCATGAGCCTCGTCTTCATTGGCAAATATGATATCCACATAATCGCTGACAATTTGTTTCAAAAAATCGATATGCTGCTCTACTACGTTATAACTTGCCAAATCCAAAGAAACTTCCATATTGAGTTTTTTTGCCTTTTGTAAAGTATTAAGTATCAAATCATAGTTTTGCAAAAGATAGCCTTCTATATGCAAAATATCATATCCTTTCAATACTTCTTCTGTAATTTCATGAGCTGACAATTGTGCGGCGGCACCTAAAAAAGTTGCCATTGTCCGTTCTCCGTCGGGAGATATTAAAGCAGTACAAAATCCTGACATGGAATCGCCTTGTATCATTCGTGAAACTACTCCATAAGATTGGAGGTCTTCTTCATATTTGCGGCCATATTCATCTTCGCAAATCTTACCGACAAATGCCGATGGCACTCCCAACATGGACAAACCTGAAATAGTATTGGCAGCTGAACCTCCGGAGACAAACTTTTTGGGATATTTTGCCAAAGTTTTATCCAATTCACGGGCAAAATTTAAATCTATCAACTGCATAGAACCCTTCGGTAAATGATCGGCACTTAAAATGCTGTCGTCATCCATTCTGACGAGCACATCCACCAAGGCATTTCCTATTCCGATAACTTTTTTCATATAAATATGACTGCTATTCAACAAAAAAACCGACAATCTGTCGGTTTTGCTCCCCCTGCTGGACTTGAACCAGCGACCCTCTGATTAACAGTCAGATGCTCTAACCAACTGAGCTAAGGAGGAATGTGGGTTACCCCTTATTTGATTTGGCAAAGGTACAACTTTTTTTTATGCAAAATATAAATTGGCATAAAAAAATTTTTGTTTTTTTTATCTCCTTTAATAACTTATTTTTCAATATAATACTTTTAAGACAAATTGTATCGGAATGGATTTCTCCTATTTTCATTGCAAAACATCTTCAAAAACTTGTTGTCTTTTTTCAGTTTTTTTGCCACCGAAAATGAAAAACAAAAACTTTACATTATAATATAAATTATTTTTCCGTGGCGTACAATTTTTTATCTTTACTTGCGTTTAATTTTGGCACGCTATTTGTTATGAGTAGTAGAAAAAAGACTTTGCCATGAAAAAGTTAATGATGTTTTCGGTTATCGCTTGCTTGTTGATAAGCAATGCCATTTGCCAAGAGCAAATAGAAGGAAGATTGTTGCCATGCACTATCATAGAAGGTGACACCATACCATATTATACTGCAAGGCCTCATGTTATTATCGGTTTTAGAAAAAATTGTTCTAAAAAAGAACAAAAACGATATACAAAATTGGTTCGCAATGTGATGAAAGTATATCCTTATGCAAGACTTTCCGCCGAAAAATTGCATGAATATGATGAAATGTTAGCCTTGATACCTAACAAAAACGACCAGCAAATTGCCATGAAAGGTGTTGAGAAACAACTTCGTAAAGAATTCCAAAAGGAAATTGAAAACTTGACTTTCTCACAAGGCATCATCTTAATCAAGTTGGTAGATAGAGAAACAGGCAAAACATCTTACAAAATTATCAACGACTTAAGAGGAAGAATGAGAGCATTTGCTTGCCAAGCCATAGCAAAACTCTTTAAATATGATTTGAAAACACAATACGACCCCAACGGGACTGACAAAGAAATAGAAAAAATAGTCCGCTTGATAGAAGACGATGCGGTATAACAAAAAAAGGAAGGTTAAACCTTCCTTTTTTGTTGTATTTACATGATCCCCAATTGATTATTCCTTTCAAATTTGATAGTTCTAACCTAATTCTCTTCAAAAAACAACTCTTGAATATCATGAATTACGGGAGTCATTAAATATGGACCTCCATTGGTGTTTAGAGGGTGAAAGTCCAATCGTCCCTTAATATAACATTTTTTTGACATGTCAATTTCTTCCGGCAATTGTGCAGGAGAATCATAAGCATCTATAGGTAAGAGAATATCATGACCGATAGTACGATTAGAAAGGGAAAACATACTGCGGTCCCCATCCCACCCATCAAATATGTAACCATACACCAT